>NZ_JBFUKD010000252.1:0-4865 GCF_056401005.1 Microvirga sp. P4_G7
CGACGGCGCCTTTCGACCCCGAGGTTTCGATGTATTCGCCCAGCCGGAAGGCGTCGTCGATCAGGAAGAACAGCCCGGACACGATGTCCTTGACGAGGGTCTGCGAGCCAAATCCGATGGCGAGGCCGAAGACGCTGAGGCCGGTGATGATCGGCCAGACGTTGACGCCGAGCACCACGAGCATCGTCAGCAGACCGAAGGCGAAGATCGCAATTTTCGCGGTCGCGGAGACGAGCGGGAGCAACGTTCCAAGACGCGAGCGCGGCCCGCCGTTCTCATGCGCGGATCCGTTATGGCCCTCCGTCTGCGCCAACCGGCTGGCCAGAGAACCAACGGAATTCCAGAGAAATGCTGATGCAAGAGCGACAAGCGCGACTTCAATCGCCCGTGTCGTGACCGTTCCTGAATCGAGGCCCATCGCGATCAGTATCGGGCCGATCCACATATAGCCGAGAAGGGTCAATATCCCCACGATGATCACGAAACGCAGCGTTCTGCGCAAAGCTGCCGAGGCAATGGACACCGATGTATTCTCGATCCCATGCTCGGCCCAGCGCGCGACCACCGTATCGAGATGCGGCGCCAACAGAACCAGCAGCAGGCTCATGAAGGTGGGAAAGGGCGGGAGAGGGCGCCCCAGCATGCCGCCTGCCTGTGCCGCGATCACCGTGATGACGACGACCGTCATCGCCAGCCAAGGCCACGCCACCGCGAACCGTCGCTTCCACGGGCTTCGCGGCCGGGGTCCAGCGACGATGGCCGTGATCGTCAGATGATAACGCCAATAGGCATAGCAGAGCATGATGGCGACGGGCAGGAGGAGGAGGATCGTGCCGACGAAATCCCGCAGCCCAGGTCCGGCGTTCCAGGCCCGCAGCGTCGTCGCGATCGCGATGCCGAACAATCCCCAGCAGACAGCGAAGCTCACGATACGCCAGAACCGGCGCGAGCGAGTGCCCAGGTGACGATGACGTCCCGTAGGGTCCAGGACAAGCAGCGATTCCAAAATCAGGTGCGCCAGCGTCGACAGAATGGCGGCGACGATCCAAACCCGAAGAACGCTCCGAAGAAGCTCGTTCGTTACAAGAAGCCGCATCGCGGCAAACATGACGAGGACGGCGAGAACAGCACTCCCGAGTGTAGCAAGGCTGCGCAACACTGGCTGATCGCCGGCGCCCCAGCGCGAGAAGAGGCGTTGCGCCAACTTGAAGGCGATGAACGTGAGTATGGCCGTGCCGACCAAAAGGAGCGCGAGACGTGGAAGTCCAATGCCTTGAGCCTGAAGGGCGCCTGCGAAGGACGAAAAATCCGCCCCGATGTTTCGGAGATTCGAAAGACGAAGGAAGAAGCTTTGCTCGAGCGTCGATCCGAGGGATTCCATACGGCCGATAACTGCGGCCGTATCTTCCGATAGTTCAGCTGCTTCAGCCATATGCCCCTCAGATAGGATATATTTCCCCAACGTGATCAGGATACACAAAGGTCGGTCGAACTCAATCGGCGGCGGAGGACAAGCTGCCCGGGCTGATGCCTCAGCAATCTCGGCTGAGCCGGCACCGTGTCAAATAATAGGCTTCGCTCAAGAGAAACCCGGTCCACGATCGCCATCCGATGTATCGTGTGCTGGGCGTCGGCGAAGGTGCTGCGTTGACGTCAAGCCGATGCGCCAGGGCGATGGCTCTGCGCATATGCAGGGGATCGCTCACGAGGAGCACACGTTCGACGTCGTTTTCCCGAAGGAGCGGCGAGACGAAAGCGAGGTTTTCCCTGGTCGTGCGGGATTGAGTCTCGACGAGGATCGCTGACGGCGGGACACCGTGCGCGATGCTCCAGTCCCGCGCCGCTTCGGCCTCCGAGAGGCCATCGCCGTCACCGATCCCTCCGGTCATGACGAGCAGCCTTACCCGGCCAGCGCGATAGAGCGCGACGGCGTGCCGTATGCGCTCTTCGAAGACGGGCGACGGCACCCGGTCGAAGACCGCGGCTCCGAGCACGATTGCCGCGTCGGCCGAGCGCAGGTCGGAATGTCGTGAGAAGGCGACGATATCGACCAACGTAGCCGCGACGGCGCAGCCGAATATTCCAAGGACGCCGGCCAGCGCGAGTTTCGGAAATGTGTGGCCCATCATCTCGTCGATGCGGTTGAAAATTGCGGTGCATAGCGTCTGGACATCAAGCCGATGCCACGGCGCAACTTTCATAGCCCGATCTCAGTACCTGTATCAATGTTTCGTGACGGCCTGCGACTTGGGTCGAAGCTCAGGCTCGGCTTCGTGCGGAACCAGCCAGAATTCGCTGCCCGGTCGAACCTGTGGGCCAGTAGCAGCAAGCGGCAGACCTCAATCCATCAGGGGAGAAACGTCCGTCCCACCGCAGGGGGAGTCCATCAGTAATTCGCATAAGATATATTATGGAACTAAAATCAACATACTCTCCGCTACGAGCGAAAGCGGCTCTTCCCCCTGGGATCGGTCACCAGCGCAGCCAATGACGTTGCGCGCCTGCGCTTGTCACTCTCCGGGCCTTCCTTCGTCGCGGATGGTGGTGAGCGTCCTCCGCAGCATCTCAAAGATCACTGCCGTCGACCAACCGAACAGCAGCACGCCGTTCGTCGCCGTCATCGGCCCGAGGAGATGCCACCGCTCCACCGGCGTCACGTCGCCATAGCCGAGGGTCGTGTAGTTGACGAAGGCGAAATAGACGAGATCGCTGCCCGCAGGTGCGGCCTCCACGACCGCATAAGCCAATGCCCAAACGAGGACCTCGGCAAGATGGGCGGCCATCAGGAACGACACCACCGCGATCATGACGGCAATCAATCGAAACGACGGACGGAACGATGTGATCGAAAGCGCGGCGCGTGCCGCCCAAATCACCGTCGCCATTAAAAATGCATGGATCGCAATGTTGCCGACACTGATGGCCGTACCCACGAGAATCTGGCGCAACATGCGTTGAGATCTTTCATTGGACCCGCGGAGGCAACAAGTAGAGCGTCATCGCGAGTACGAGGTAGACCAGCAGTACGAGCACTCCGACGAACCACGCCGAACGCCCGCTGTTGGTCACCAACGACACGGTCATGGTGGCAATGAGCATCATGACCACCGCACCCGGCCAGAATTGCAGGTTCATCGGCGCCGGACCGACGACATAGCTGACCAGCACCAGTACAGGCGCGACGAAGAGCGCGATTTGGGTTGCGCTCCCCAATGCAATGCCCAGGCTCAGGTCTAGCCGGTTCTTGCGCGCGCCGGAAACCACCGCGGCCATCTCAGCCGCTCCGCCCACGAGCGCCACGACGACGAACCCCACGAAGGCGRGGGTCATACCGAATTGCGTCGCCGCGTGCTGAACCGACTCGACGAACACCTCGCTGACCAGCGCGACGAGAATGGTGACGACGGCCAGAGTGGTCAGCGCCAGGCCCATTGGCCAGTGTGCTTCGCCCGCTTCCTCGTGGCTTGCGCTGGCGAACAATTCGCGATGGGTCTTGAGGGTGAACAGCAGGCCCAATCCGTAAGCGGTGATGAGCAAGATGGACAGGCCCACGCTCAACGTCTCGGTGAAAGCGGACCCAGCTTCGGAGACCGCTGAAGGAATCAGCAGCGCGACCGTGGCCAGGAAGAGAAGGCCTCCTTGTAGACGCGCGCTGCCTCGGTTGTAGTCCTGAACGTGATACTTGAGGCCGCCGAGTAGCAACGCTGCGCCCACCATGAACAAGGAGTTGGTGACGATCGCCCCTGCGATCGATGCCTTCACAAGCGCATATTGGCCGGCACGCAACGCAGTCAGGGCGATGATGAGTTCCGTCAAGTTTCCCAGCGTGGCGTTGAGCAAGCCACCGACCGAGTCACCCGTCTTGGCCGCTACGGATTCGGTGGCGTGGCTCAGGAGAAGGGCCAGTGGCACGATAGCGAGGATGGACAGAATGAAGTGCAACGTGTGCGCTTCGGACCTCAGCGACTGAGCGACCAACACCAAGGGCACGAAGGCCAGGAGCCAGAGCACGGGGTTGTGGCGGATTTCCTTGAACAAAAGGCTCATGACGACAGACCTTGAAGCAGCGGTGCGGCCCTGATGCTCATCGTCCGCCCGTTCCTCACATCAGTGCCCGCCGAATACGAGGGTCTGGATGGGAAGCAGCAGGGCCTGAAGTCGCAGGATCATCGCATGCACGAGGCCGACCGCGTCCACCGCGTGAAGAACGAAGCTTTTGCCGGTGCTGATGTTGCCTGAGGCGATCAGCTCATGATTGCTGGTATAGGCGTTGGCGATGCAACTGGAGCCTGGCGTTACGCCTTCGAGCCCACCCTCATAGRGGGGCTCGAGAAAGACAAGGATGGTTCCCGGTCGCGTCACTTGTTGCGCGTCGAGCAGCTGCTCACCGCCGCGAAACTGGCCGGCGGCGATGTAGTCCTGCACCGCAGTCACCACCATCGGGATGACCGTCCAGGGTTTCGAAATGCAGGTGATCTCGGCCACCATGCCGACCCTCATCACCTGGGCCTCGATCTGACCGAAGCCCGCCGAAACGGTCTTCTGCCCTGCCCCCTCCGGGATCAGGATTCCCGCGGGACGCATGAACGGATTGACGATGTCGCCCGCCCTCAGCGTGAACTGCTCGACACGCCCGTTGACCCCTGCCCTGACGACGGTCTTCGTCAACTCCACCTCGGCCTGGGCCAAAGCGGCTTCGGCGCTCGCTTTTTGAGCCGGGATGAGGGTGGAGATCTGCGCCTCGGCGGCGTCCTTGGCGGCAGTCGCCGCCGCAACCCCGCCCCTGCGACCTTCGACGAGATTCTGGAGCCGCTCGATTTCGCGGAGCGCCACGATGTTGGCGTTGCGCTGGTTCAGCTCCTGCT
>NZ_JBFUKD010000253.1:0-4863 GCF_056401005.1 Microvirga sp. P4_G7
GGGCCGGCGACATCTCAGCCAGCGAGAACGTCAGGCCGAGATACATGATCGCGATGATGATCGTCGCGAAGAACATCGAACCGAAGCCCTGAGTCAGACCGAGATTCCAGCCCGAATAGTGACCCGAGATCACCGCTCCGACGCCGAGCGCCCAGAGCGACCAAACGCGGGCATAACGCTTGAGTTTACGCGCCTCGAAATAAGATTGATCGACTGTCGTATATGTAATGCCGGCGGAGCCTTGCGCTCCGCTTGGGCTTTGCGCTTCCGCGCGACCTTGACCGACTGACATCTCTTCCCTCCAAGAAAGATAGTTGCCTCTGTGAATCCATGCGAAACCCGCAACGGATATCGTCACACGGCCCGAAGACCCTCCCTGAGAAGCGGCGCGAGACGATTAGCCCACGACGCCTGTCCGTCTTGTGTGCGGATCAGGTCGTTGCGGATTTCGATCATGAGCGGGGCAAGGCCGCGCCGCTCGGCATGGCGTTCGAGTGTATGAAACACGCGATCAGCCGGTGAATAGGGTTCGTTCATGCCAACCGTCAGCGCATCCTCGCGCAGGAGGCCGGCTTCGACGTCGCGCGCAAAGCGCTCATCACGGTTGAAGATCAGGCCGATGTCCCACGGCCTTGCGATCCCCTTGTAGACGGGCGTGAACGAATGGATCGAGACCACCGCCCGCAAAGTCCCGGCGGCCAACCGCGCCGCTACGAAACTGTCGATCGCATTGTGAAAGGGCTCATAAACCTCGCGGGCGCGGCGCGATCGCTCGGTTGCATCGAGGTTTTGATTTCCCGGAATCGTCGTGCTTTCGCTGACCGCAGTGATCGAATCGGCAACCGATGGATCGCGATTCAAATCGAGGACCAGCCGGGAAACCGTCGCGTGAACGAGCGGAGCGTCGAGAAGACGGGACAGGCCCGCCGCAACGCCGAGAGCGCCGGGATCCCAGGCAATATGGCTTTGACGCTCGACGTCCCCGAGGCCAAGAGTTCCGTAACGGGAAGGGAGATGATTCGACGCGTGTTCGCAGATCAGGAGAATCGGCGAGCACCCCTGAGCATTCTCAATCGCAGCGACGGGTTCGCCATCGCCGACATGCGCGCTCCCGAGGGAGCCGACCCGGCTCGCATTCGACATGCGGTCCTCCGTGGCTTGCTGTGAATGCAAGCCTATCCCTCTTTTGAACGTTTGATACGTTCATTCTTGTTTTTCTCGTTTTGAAATTTTTGATACACCTCCTAATCCTCGTCAAGCACGCCTGTGGACAAAGAGCCTCCTATGCCTGATCCCGGTCGCCTCCCCGTCGCCGATCCGCCCAGCCTCGCCGATCGTATCCGCCACGACATGGAGCATTTCACTCCGAGCGAGAAACGGGCCGCCCACCTTCTTTTGAGCCATTATCCCTTCGCAGGATTGGGCACCGTGGCCGAATTCGCGTCCCGGGCGGGTATTTCAGCACCGTCAGCTTTGCGTTTCGTGACCAGACTCGGCTTTACTGGATTTCCGGAGTTCCAAAAGCACCTGCGCGAGGAGCTGGAAGCGCAGCTTCTCTCGCCACTGGGCAAAGCCGGTCCGGCGGAAAAAGCCGGCGCCACGTCGGCGCTCAGCGAATTCGTCGAGGCGAGCATCGCCAATCTGCGGGCGACGGCCGACAACATTGCACCAGCGGAGTTCGAGGCCGTGGTCGCGCTCTTGAGTGACCAGCGCCGCAACATTCACTTTACCGGCGGACGCTTTACGGGCGCCCTCGCGCGGTATGCAGAGCGGCATTTCCGTATCGTGCGCAGCAACGTCGATGTGATCGAGGGCCAGCCCTCGCTCTGGCGCGATCGCATGATCGAGATCGGGCGCAAAGACGTCATCGTCGTCTTCGACATCCGGCGCTACCAAGATGACGTTGTACAACTGGCGGAAACCGCGGCGCGCCAGGGCGCAACGGTGGTTCTCATCACGGATCCATGGTTGTCACCGATCGCGCGAGTCGCGCGCCACGTCCTTCCGGCACACGTCGTCGTACCTTCGAATTGGGATTCGTCCGCAGGCTTGTTGCTTCTTGCGGAAGCCCTCGTCGCAGCGGTCACCAAGCGCCTGTGGGACACAGCCAAACCGCGCATGGAAGCGGTCGAACGTCTGCGTCACAAAGAGTAGCGCTAATTCCCCTGCCGGGATTGAAGCCAGGTCAGGACGAGCGGCAATCCAAAACCGATGCCCAGGAAGCGGACGAAGTGGTGGATCCCGACGTAGAGCGGATCGAGCCCCAACATGAGGGCGAGCACCGTCATCGCCTCGAGACCTCCCGGAGCGAAGGCTATCAGCGCATTCGGAAATGTCACGCCCGCAAACTGCGCGGCCATCATGGCAAACAGGACGGCCACCGTCATCCCGATCGTGAATGACCCGAAGCCGGCAACGATGGATTTGCGCACGGTCGCCATATCGAGATCACGGAATCTGTCCGCGATGAAGACACCGATGAGGATCAACCCGCCGGTGGCGATCACGGGCGGAATGACGCCGCGAACCAGCGTCGTCGCGTGACCGAAGGTGCTCACGAGCGCTGCGCCGAGCAGAATTGGGGCCGCCATTCCAATGCGCTTGAACAGCAGACCGACGGCCACTCCGCCCAGCAATACGAATGCCATCTCGCCCGCGCTCATCACCTCCTGTCCCTGCCCGAGAAGCGACGAGGTGAAATCGCCACCTCCCGTCATCACGACGACGCTGGGAAGTAACGCGATCAGCACGAAGAGGCGGAGGTTCTGGACGATGGCGATCTGCGCCACTGCGGCGTTGCGATCGATCGCGATCGCCATCACCGTCGACAATGCGCCCGGAGCGGAAGCCAGCACCGCATCGTCACGACGCCAGCCGGAGATGCGCATGAGCCAGAAAGCCGACGCCCCGCAGATTGCCGCGACGCCGATCACGAGCAGTCCGAGGCTGAGCGGATAGCGCCCCATAGYGGCGACGGCCGCCGGCGTCACGGCCGCGCCCATCGACGCGCCGGAGGTCAGCATCGCCGCGTCGGCGAGCGGGCGCGGCATCGGCTTCGACCATCCGGTCAAATTCCAGAGAATGACGGCAATCGCCGATCCCGACAGCCACGCGCCCGGTACGCCGAGCGCGTCGAAGGCGAGGCCACCGAGGCCCGCAATCAGAATCTGGACGAGATGAGCGAGAAGGGCTTGCATGAACGGCAGACGATGTTTTGCCGTTCAATGGACGCGATGGCAGCCACCGTCAAATGCGCAATGCGCAACGAGGCCATGCGTACAGGCAGCGCGCCTTACCCGGCAATCTTCGGCAGGGCGGCGGCGATACGGCGGACCGCTTCCCTGAGATCGTCGGCCTTGCGGGCGTAGCAGATCCGCAGATAACCCTCACCCGCTTCACCGCCGAAGGCGGAGCCCGGCGCAAGCCCGACATTTGCTTCGTCGATCAGCCGGATGGCGACATCCTGCGAATTCATGGCGCTCTTTACTTTGGGAAACGCGTAGAAAGCGCCCGACGGAGGCGGCAACTCGACGAGACCCGTCTCGGCGAGTTTTGTGATGATGTCGCGTCCTTCTCGGGCCCGCGTGAGCTGATGGGCGATGAAGCTTTCGCCCTGTTCCAGCGCGGCGACACCACCCCGTTGGACGAATACCGGTGTGCCGGACGATTGATATTGAATCAGGTTTTCGATCACTTGACCCAGGACAGCGGGGGCCTCGATCCAGCCGAGACGCCAACCGGTCATGGCCCAGTTTTTCGAGAACGTCTGAACGAAAAGAATGCGATCGTCCGGTGCCATCACGTCGCGAAACGACGGCGCGCGCCCATCGATGGCGAGTTTGTCGTCGTAGATGAAGCGACCATAGATCTCGTCGGCGATGATCCACAGACCGTGCTTGCGCGCGAGCGCCAACGCGTTGCGAAGATCGTCCTGACTAGCCGTCCATCCGGTTGGGTTCGAGGGCGAATTGACGACGAGCGCGCGGGTGCGAGGGGTGATCGCCGCTTCGAGGCGGGCGATATCGAGCGTCCATCCCTGCGGACTCGGTGTCATGGCCACGCCGACGGCACGCGCACCCGCCACCGTCAACGCTCCGATGAAGTTGGGCCACGCCGGTGTCGGGACCAGAACCTCGTCGCCGTTTCCGGCGACGATCCGTGCGGCGATCTGGAGCGCCGGCATCCCGCCGGAGGTCACGAAAAAGCGCTCCGGATCCGCCGGTGTGCCATAGACGCGCTCATGATACCGCGCGATGGCCTGGCGGAGGTCGGGAATGCCTCTCTGGTAGGTATAGAATGTCTCGCCCGCGGCGAGAGAGCGGGTTGCCGCTTCACAGATGAAGGCCGGCGTCGGCAGATCGCCCTCGCCGACCCAAAGCGGAATCAGGCCTTCGCGCAGCCGCCCATAATTGTAGACATCGACGATACCGCTCGTCGGGGCATGTTCCGCCTCGGGACGCAGATTGAGGACGGAGGGAACAGAGACGGATGCATTCATGACAGCTCCTGGAGCATGATGCCGAATTTTAAGAGCCGTTTCGGTCGACATCGTGCGCGGCGAGGAACAGGCATGGCCCGTTCCCCACCCCAAGGCAAGCTACGCCGTCATGACAAGATGCAAAGGAACCGATCGAATCCGGTGATGGATCAGATTGCCCGTTGGCTTTTCAGGAGATCACGGATTTCGGCGAGTAGCTTTACGTCCGCCGGGTCCTCTGCCTTCTCCTTGATCTTTTCGCCTTCGCTGCGCTGAAGCTTATTCATGCCTTTGACCACCATGAACAACACCCAGGCGACGATCATGAAATTGATGGCGATCGTGATGAAATTGCCGAATGCGATGACGGCGCCCTGGCGTCTTGC
>NZ_JBFUKD010000254.1:0-4852 GCF_056401005.1 Microvirga sp. P4_G7
CCTGAATTTCCAGGCGCAGACGCTTTTTGTCGGTCATGTGGGCGACGGAAACATGCATGTAATCGTRCTTTTCTCTCGCGACGCATTCTTGACCAGCGGGGTGTACGAAGACACCGCCCAGAAAGTGAACGCGATCGTCTACGACGTCGTCACCTCGTTCGGGGGGAGCATTTCCGCCGAGCATGGTATTGGCCGATCGGGGCGCAGCGCGTATTCAAATTCGGCTGATCCTTACGAACTGAAGGTCATGCGTGGGATCAAGAATGTGTTCGACCCTTCGGGCATACTTAATCCCGGTGTCCTGTTCCTTCCCAACCCTCATTGTCCGACGAACCGCTCCTCCGGAGACCCTTCATGATCACCATCGCCAACACGGATCTCACCGTCGAGATCTCACCTTTGGGCGCCGAGCTGCAATCGGTGACGAGCGCGGACGGGCGTTCCTGGTTGTGGCACGGGGACCCCGCATTTTGGTCCGGACGAGCACCGATCCTGTTTCCCGTGATCGGCAAGAGCCCCAAGGGGCAAGCTTCGATCGAGGGACGTTCCTACCCGATGGACGGCCATGGCTTTGCGCGAGTGACCGACTTCGAAGTCGTTGAAACATCGGACACCCGTTGTGCAATGCGCATGCGCGATAGCACGGCTACGCGCCGGTCCTTTCCGTTCGCCTTCGAACTCGAACTCTCATTTGAGTTGATTGGAAAAACGCTGTCCGCCGAAGCAAGCGTGACGAATCGCGATGACCGAACAATGCCATTCTGCTTTGGCTTTCATCCGGCTTTCGCGTGGCCGCTGCCAGGAGCGGAAGGCAGCCCTCACATAGTGCGTTTGGACAACCGACAGGACCCAGCACTTCTCCAAATCGATGCCGATGCCTTGTTGAAACCCGGGAGCGCTCCGTCTCCTTTCGATCGAGGCATGCTGACGCTCGCACCTGCGCTGTTCGAGAATGGCGCGCTGATCTTCGATGCCGATGCGGGCGATGGCCTATGGTATGGGGCCGAAGGAATTCCGGGCATCAAGGTGGACTTCGCCGAAATGCCTCAGCTCGGCCTGTGGACGAAACCCGGCGCCCCCTTCTTGTGTATCGAGCCTTGGCACGGCCTTCCGGCGCCAGCGGGCGTGCAAGAGCCTTTGGAGAAGCGCCGCGGCGTCATTTCCCTTGAACCCGGGCGAAGCACGTCGCTCTCCATGCGAACGACGTTCGGAGCGGAATGAGGCTATCCGGGTTCTGGCTGACGGTTCTTCGCTACTCGCAGATCCGGTAGCGATCGCTCGAGCCGTGCTTTTGGATGTCGACGTGAAGATGATCGCTGTGGTCGGCATTGGAACCTGGGCCGAGAACCGTCGTGAACCAGCCACAAGCGGCTGTCCGGACCGCAGCGAGAACTGATTTGTCGCGCTCGTTGTTGTCGAGCTTGATGCYGAGCGCCGTACCATTCGAAAACTCGAAGCCCGATATGTCGATGGCGAGCCCTTCCGCATGAGCAGATAGCTTTCCGCCCGATGCGCGGTTACGGCACTCGAACCCGGGACCGGTTCGCACAGCCTTCAGTTCGGTGTTCAGGCCTCCCTTCATCACAGGCGCCGCCAGATCGCCTACCCACCGCCCGAAATTCTCTGCGAACCGGCAAGCCAAAATAGGTTGCTCCTTCAAGATCACATTCGCCTCCAATCCGAGCTGGCGAGCGGGAACGGATTTGATCTTTACGGGCGTGTCGATGGCGCATTGCCCATTGGACGTATGTGGCGTTTCGGCATGTTCAACATCGAAACCCGCACTTCGCAAACGATCGAAACAAGTTGAATCCGCTGAAACGACTTCGTCCGACTTCACTGCCGGCGGCGGCGACTCCGGGGGGGACGCAACAGGCGAAGATTGCGGTCCATTTGTCGGACGGGAAGGAGGCAGCGGCGGAGGTGGCTGAGGTTGTTCCGCCGAGACGTCAGCTCCCCCAAAGAGGCAGCCTGCGAAAAGGGTTATGGCCGTCACTCGCAGTATCGTCACGGATCCTCGCGTCATACCGTCGTGTCGATATAGAGCCATCGTCGCTCTTGGACAGGGTTTGCCGTCAGAACGCCGACTGTCCTTCCCGCCGGAAATCACGTTACGATGGATCGTACGTCGAAGGACCTGTCATGAGCGCCACCAGCGAGGGCACCGCCCGATCCTACATCGTCTGGACGGCGATTTTGGCCTCCAGCCTCGCCTTTATCGATGGCGCCGTGGTGACGGTCGCGGTGCCTCAGATGCGTGAAAGTTTGAATGCCTCGCTCTCGCAG
Organism: Microvirga sp. P4_G7; assembly: GCF_056401005.1. NCBI lineage: Bacteria > Pseudomonadati > Pseudomonadota > Alphaproteobacteria > Hyphomicrobiales > Methylobacteriaceae > Microvirga > Microvirga sp. P4_G7. Next base: position 2,287 of record NZ_JBFUKD010000254.1, read on the forward strand.
GTCCAGTGGATCACCAACGCCTATGCGCTCACGTTGTCCGCCTTCCTCCTGTTGGGCGGTGCTGCGGGCGATGCCTATGGCCTCAAACGCGTCTTCATGCTCGGAATCGCGCTTTTCGGCCTTGCATCGGCCTGGTGCGGGTTGTCTCAATCGGCTCCGATGCTGATCGCCGCCCGATCGATTCAGGGCGTTGGCGGCGCGCTGATGATTCCGGGTTCGCTGGCGCTCATCAGCGCCAACTTTCCACCCAATGAGCGCGGGAAGGCGATCGGTACGTGGGCGGCGGCGTCCGGGATCGCTGCGGCTCTCGGGCCGATCCTGGGAGGTTGGCTCATCGACATCGGGCCGTGGCAAGCGATCTTCTGGATCAATATTCCCATCGCCGCATCGGCAATCTGGTTGTGTTGGAGACACGTGCCCGAGAGCCGGATATCCGCCGAGGCCGGTATGGATTGGCTGGGAGGCGTCCTGGCGGTGGCAGGCCTCGGTGTCGTGGCCTATGGCCTGACGGCACTTGGCGAGCCGACCACCGGGCGCGCCGAGGCGTTCGTGTTCATCGCGCTCGGAGGCAGCCTCCTCGCCGCCTTCGTCTTCCACGAATCGCGAGCGCGCTCACCCATGATGCCGTTGGTGCTGTTTAGGTCTCCGACGTTCGCTGGCGTGAACATTCTCACCTTGCTGCTCTATTTTGCTCTCATGGGCGCGTTGTTCTTCATGCCGGCGACCCTGATCGAGGCACACGGCTACTCAGCGGCACGGGCAGGTTCGKTTTTTCTGCCTTTCACGATCGTCATGGCGTTGCTTTCCCGAATGGGCGGGATCCTTGCCGACCGTTTCGGCGTGCGACTTCTCCTGACCGTCGGACCGGCAGTGACGGGGGTGAGCTTCGCTCTCCTCGCCCCGGCCGTTGCAAATGGCGATTATTGGTTCGCAATCATTCCCGTCATGGTTCTCATGGGCCTCGGCATGGGTATTACCGTCGCTCCCCTTTCCACGAGCATCATGAACGCCGTTCCCGATGAGCGCATCGGTGTCGCCTCGGGGATCAATAACGCCATATCCCGCGTTGCGGGTCTGATCGCGGTCGCCGGCCTCGGCGCGGTCGCAACGCTCGGTTTTCAGCACACCGCGACGTCGAGCGATCCACGAATCGCTGCTCTTTTCGCGCAAATGACGTTTGGCGCGCGGCCATCTGCATCGATTGCGGGTGTAGCAACGCCCGACGGGTCCGTCTTCGAAATGTATTCGCGTGCGATGATTCACGGCTTTGGTCTGGTCACCCTCATCTGCGCCGCGGCCGCCCTCGCCAGCGCATATTTCGGCTATCGGTCGACCGCCCCGCGCCCTGAAAATTAAGCTGTCATGCCGTAGCGCGCCCGCTCAACACAAGATACGCCGCCGCGGTCCAGGAGAACGTATCGCCGCCGAGTCCTTCCCCCGTGGTCGGGTCGAAATACTCGCAGAAGCCGGCGCGCTCCATCGCTTTCACCGTCCCCCCCTCGACGGATTTCGCCAGATCGATGAGACCATTCGTGCGCAGGCCATCTGCGATGAGCCAATTGACCACCGCCCAGACCGGGCCACGCCAATAGCGTTTGGGCTCGAAGAGCGGCGAAAAAGGCGCCGTGGAGGGAACGCCGACGACCATACCTTCGCACCAGCGTGAAATCTCGGCAGCGACAGCTGCTTTCTGCTCCGCACCGAGCACAACGGCGATGAGGGGGATGAAGCCTGCTTGCGTCGGAGCCTCGATATCTTGGCCGGAAATAAGATCGAGAGAGACGAAACGGCGAAGATCCTGGCGCCACCGGCCGGCAAGACCGCCTTCGAGGCGATCCTTCATCGTCCTCAATTCGGCAATGTCCTCGGGTCGGTTGAGGCCTGCGGCAATCGCCATCAAATCGGCCGTGGCACGGGCAAGAATCCCCGTCATCTGAACGTCGGCGACCTTGAAGGGCGCCGCCTTCCATTGCTTCTCAGGGTCCCATCCGCACGCGCGATACGTGTCCACGAGATGGATGAAGCGCTGATAGTCCACGTCACGCGGCCGCATCGAAGCGTCGACGTGACCCAAATCCTTCCGGCGGATCTCCGTCGTCGTCGATGTCGGCACGCGCGCCAACGCCTCGTCCCAGGCGGGAGAATTGTCGCTTCCGCTTTCCCAAGGATGAAGAATCGACACAAGACCAAGACCGTCCGGATCACGCGCCGTGAGCCACCAGCGGTGAGAGCGAATCGCTGCGTTCAGCAACGCGCCTGTTCGCTTGTCGGCACCCGTATAGCCCGCCCTTACCGCAGCTTCGTGGACATTGCGCAGCGCCATGCCGAACACCGGCGGCTGYGTGATGCCCGATGTCGGAACCGTGTGGGTCGTTTGCCAGACGTCCGACCCCGGGAAATAGGTATCGCTCGGTTGGTGAAAGACGATGTGCGGGATCATCCCGTCCGCCCACTGGCCCTCCACGAGACGCTCGAGTTCGCGATAGGCACGATCGATGTCGAAAGTGGCGAAACCCATCGCGACGAACGCGGAATCCCAATTCCACTGAAACGGATAAAGACGATC
>NZ_JBFUKD010000255.1:0-4846 GCF_056401005.1 Microvirga sp. P4_G7
ATATGGCCTTTCCTCGGTGCGAGCGTGTTCGTGTTGTTGCTCGTGACCTATATACCGGCCTTGAGCCTCTGGCTTCCGAGCCTTTTTCGCTGACCACCTTTTCTCTCACGCATTTCAAGGATGATCATGACTATCGACATCAGGCAGGTTTGCCATCCGGAAGCCGTCAAGCATTTCGACACGGAAGAACTGCGCCGCCATTTCCTCATCGAGCGCCTGTTCGTTCCGGGTGAGATCAAACTGACATACAGCCATATCGACCGGCTCATCGTCGGCGGCGCGACGCCGACAAAGGGGAGCATCGTCCTGCCGACGCCGAAAGCCGTCGGGACGGATGCATTTCTGAAGCGGCGCGAGCTCGGTATCATCAACATTGGTGGCGACGGTCGCGTGGTCGTCGGCGGTGTTTCGCACGATCTCGCACGGCGCGATTGTCTGTATGTGGGCATGGGCGCAGGAGAGGTGGCTTTCGAGAGCGCCGACGCGTCCAATCCGGCGAAATTCTATCTCGTCAGCACGCCGGCGCACGCGGCGTACGAGACCGTCAAGATCCCGATCGAAAAAGCCAACAAGCTTGAACTGGGCGATCAATCGACCTCCAACCGCCGGACGATCCATCAATACATCATTCCCGGTGTCTGCCAGTCGTGCCAACTCGTCATGGGTTTGACCCAGCTCGAGCCTGGCAGCATGTGGAACACGATGCCGAGTCACATTCATGATCGGCGTTCCGAAGTCTATGTCTATTTCGACATCGATCCGTCGGCCCGCGTGCTTCATCTGATGGGTGAACCGACCCAAACTCGGCACATCGTCATGGCTGACGGAGATGCCGTCCTGTCTCCCGGGTGGTCGATCCACTCGGGCGTCGGAACCAGCCACTATGCCTTTATCTGGGCGATGGGCGGTGACAACCAGGATTACACCGACATGGATCCGTTCCCCGTGACCGCCCTGCGTTGAGGAGCAGCATCATGACTTCGGCGTTCGATCTTACAGGCAAAACCGCCGTCGTGACCGGCGCCAATACCGGTCTTGGCCAAGCGCTCTCCATCGCCTTGGCGGAGGCCGGCGCGAATGTCGTCGGAGTCGGCCGGTCACGCATGGACGACACTAAGGCGGCTGTCGAGGCAACCGGGCGTTCGTTTCGTGGGGTAACCGCGGATCTCTCGTCGCTGGAGCCCATCGAGCGGATCGTCGCGGAGGCGAGCGAGGAGGGAACCGTCGATATCCTCGTCAACAATGCCGGCATCATCCGGCGCGCCGACGCGATCGACTTCACGGAGGCCGACTGGGACGCGGTGATGGACGTCAATCTGAAGTCCGTCTTCTTTCTCACTCAGGCCTTCGCGCGGCACATGCTGGCGGGGGAGGGTGGCAAGGTCATCAACATMGCGTCTCTCCTTTCGTTTCAAGGCGGCATCCGAATTCCGTCCTATACGGCGAGCAAGAGTGGCTTGGCGGGTCTCACCCGTCTGCTGGCCTGCGAATGGGCCGCGAAGGGCATCAATGTGAACGCTATCGCGCCGGGCTATTTCGTCACCAACAACACCCAGGCCCTTCGCGAGGATCCGGTCCGCACGGAGCAGATTTTGGCCCGCATTCCGGCCGGCCAATGGGGGCAACCGTCGGACATCGGCGGTGCGGCGGTCTTCCTGGCTTCGAGAGCCGCCGACTACGTCCACGGCATCGTGTTGCCGGTGGACGGCGGCTGGCTTGCGCGCTAGGCGAAGAAAAAGGAGAAGCCGACATGTCACGCAGCGCGGACCTGTTCGCCATCGATGCTGAGCTCGATTGGGAGATCGTGGGCGAAGGCGTCAGGCGGAAGGTATTGTCATACAACGACGGCATCATGATGGTGCGCGTCGCTTTCGAAAAGGGAGCGGTGGGGACGCCTCATCAGCATCCTCACGTTCAATGCTCGCTCATCGAGCAGGGGGCGTTCGACGTGACGATCAGTGGGCGCACACAACGGCTCACCACCGGAGACACTTTCCTTGTTCCTCCGGACGCTGTGCATGGCGTGGTCGCGATCGAGCAAGGCATCCTCGTGGACGTCTTCACGCCCATGCGCCAGGACTTCATCACACGTTAGCGGTCGACTTCAGCGCTGTTGGGCCGAAGCGCGCCAGAGATCGATCCCGCCATCGGTCGCGTGATGCTCGATCTCGGCGAGCTCCTCGGCCGTGAAGTCGGGCCGATCGAGGGCGGCAAGTGAATCGTCGAGCTGCTCGACGGTCCGTGCGCCGATCAGCGCAGAGGTAATTCGCGGGTCGCGCAAGACCCACGCGATCGCCATTTGAGCGAGAGTCTGCCCGCGTTTGGTGGCGATGTGATGCAGCGCCCTGATCCGCTCGATGTTCTCCGGAGTGAGAAACCGCTCAGAGAGCGAGCCGCCTTTCGACGCCCGTGATCCTGCGGGAACGCCCTCGATGTATTTCATCGTCAGCATCCCTTGGGCCAGCGGCGAAAAGGCGATGCAACCGATCCCGGTCTCCTGAAGCGTGTCGAGCAGACCGTCTTCGATCCATCGGTTGAGCATCGAATAGGATGGTTGATGAATGAGGCAGGGGGTCCCGAGATCTGCAAGGATCTGCGCCGCCTTTCGCGTCATCTCCGGCGAGTAGGACGAGATCCCGACATAGAGCGCTTTTCCCTGCCGCACGGCCGCATCGAGCGCGCCCATCGTYTCCTCGAKSGGCGTCTCSGGRTCGAMSCGGTGSGAATAGAAGATGTCGACATRGTCGAGMCSCATGCGCTTCAGGCTCTGGTCCAAGGAAGCGAGAACGTATTTCCGCGATCCCCACTCGCCGTACGGACCCGGCCACATGCGATAGCCGGCTTTCGTCGAGACGATCATCTCGTCGCGATACGGCTTGAAATCAGCCGTCATCACCCGGCCGAAATTCTCTTCGGCGGATCCCGGAACCGGACCGTAATTGTTGGCGAGATCGAAATGCGTGACGCCGCGATCAAAGGCTCGCCGCAGGATGGCGCGGCCGTTCTCGAACACGTCGACGCTGCCGAAATTCTGCCACAGGCCAAGCGAAATGGCGGGCAGTTTCAGCCCGCGGCGACCCGAGCGGCGATAGGCCATCGTCGCGTAGCGAGATTCATCGGCAGCGTAGACCATTCAATCGTCTCCAAGATCGGGTGGGATGTCGAGCGCCACGGGACGGGCGCGCACAACAGTGGTCATTCGGATGGAATGAACGTGGCTTCGTAAGGGGAACTGGCCCGTCGATTTGCCGGCGCGAGAATTAGAAATCGCGTTGCAGCCGCAGGCGTCCTTCGATGGCCGAGTCGGAACTTATGAGGCGTGACAGGGATCCGAAATTACCAGCTTGCTCGGCAAGAATACGCCCCTTCGTATTAGCGTTCACGTACATCACTTCGGCACCGATCACGAGACCGGAGGCCGGGAGCCAGAACGTGTTCGCGCCGACGCGCCATTCGGTGAAATCAGGCAGGCCGATCACATTGCCGAACGGACCGAGTGCGGAGGCTCCGCCGGGGTAGTCGACGCGAGCGTACGATCCGAATACGCTCGAACGGAACGCTGGTGTCCAATAATGGTTCAAGCCGCCGGCGACAGAGAAGCCCTGTGCTTTGCGGATGTCGCCCGTGAACGGATTGACGAATGCATCGAGGGCAGGAGTGCTGACAAGACCGGCGCCGAAGCGGCTGGCGTTATAGGTGCCGAATCCGAGATAGCTCAGCGCGCCGTCGACATAGGCGGCAGAAAACCAAGCGCCGTCGCCTGGGCTCAACATCGGGAGGTTGAAGCCAGCCTGAAGACCGACAGCGAAGCCGTACTCGGTGTCGGCGAAGACACGGGTCGCGGTTCCTGCGTCGCGGATCTGATGCACCGCGCCTGCCACCTGAACCGAGCCCCAGGTGCCGGTGAAGCGGACGTTACCGACGACGTCGGGCACCGTCTGTCCGCCGACGACGAGCTGATCCGTGCCCGGAATCGGCTCGAACGAATTGAGCTGCCGCCGGCTGATCCCGTCTTCCACCGAAAGCGACGCGGAAATGCCGTTGCCGAACGAATAAGTGTAGCCGAGCAGCGTCACGTCGGGTGCATCGTCGTAGCGCAACGTGCCCATATGGGTCGTGGGCAGATCGGGGCTGGAGAAGAACGACGTCACCTGTCCGGCTGTCAGACCGGCGAATTGAATATAGGCCTGGGCGACGCTCGGAGTTGTCGCGATCGCGCCCTGCTGGCCGTACGGCAGACCGGATACGCGGGTGATCTCGAAGCGGACGAACGCCCGCAACAGGCCGTAGGCCGTGGCGGTGCGATGGTCGAGCTGGATTCGGCCGCGCACGCGGAAACCAAGGGTGTCGTCCGTGCGGGTCAGCGGCTCGACGTAGAGCATTTCGGCGCGAACGCGCCCACCGATCTTCAGGCAGCCATCTGTCCCGGGAACATAAAAGAACCCACTGCCATGGGCGGAACAGATTCTCACGTAATCGACCGGGAGGGCTTCCTTGACCGGAAGATCCGCTGCCCATGCACCGGACATGGAGGCAAGACCAGCGATCGAACCGAGAAATAGATGCTTTGCGATCGTCATCCGTGGAACTCCAAGCGGGCTTCCGTCGAGATCGGGCATGCGCGTCTCGGCAATTCAACGGCAATTCCGGATTCTGTCAATGTTGCTTTGGTCTCAAGCGTTTATGAGACGTAAAGGGTGAACCGACCTAGCGCTGCCCGCTTTCCCGGGCACGGAGGCGGCTGAAGGCGTCCACATTGTCTTGGCCCTGTCGGAGGACATCGGCATAGCTGCCGTCCTGCATCTTCTTGACCATGTCCTCACGGACCTTCTGAAAATCGCTGCCG
>NZ_JBFUKD010000256.1:0-4846 GCF_056401005.1 Microvirga sp. P4_G7
GGAGTCCGATCAGCCAGGATTGCCCGCTTTGAAGACCGTCGCGTACGGCAGATTTAGCAACGTCGATCTTGGCTGAAATCTCGGTCGCGTTTCGCGCCTGAAGAGCAACGAAATCTTGTTCCAGCGTGGACAATTCACGCACAAGCTCTTCGCGCAAACCCCGTTGGTCATCGACCATGATCAGAGGCGAGGAGAGCATGCCGCGCAACGCCGCCCATCTCAGGCCGAGAGCGCTGACGGATTGCGTCCCGTCGAGGCCTGAAGGGTTTTTCGAGTCAGCCACGGCTTTTCCTTTCACATGAGGAGAATCAGCCGCCCAACTAAGGTCATCCTTGTGGCGTGAATCAGGCAACGAGGTCATGCGGAATGCTGTCCTGTGCAAACTACAGTTCGAGGGCCAATTGCGAGTCTTGTCTCGCGCGGGCCTCGTGCGCGAGAAGCCAGCGTTTGCGCTCGATGCCTCCGCCATAGCCGGTGAGCGTTCCATTCGCGCCGATGACCCGATGACAAGGTACGACGATGCTGATCGGGTTTGCGCCGTTCGCCAAGCCAACTGCACGAACAGCAGCGGGGTTGTCGATGCGACAGGCAAGCTCCGAATAGGATATCGTTTCTCCGCACGGAATTTTCCGAAGCTCGGCCCAGACCGTGCGCTGAAACTGAGTGCCGCCTGTCGCCACCGGCAGGTCGTCGATGATCGACAGATCGCCGTTGATATAGGCCTCCATCGCACTCGTCAGATTCGCGGGATTTTTTTTGGGTTCGAGAAGAAATCCGTTTCGTCCGTAATGCGTCTGCAGCTGACGCATCAAACGGTCTTCTCTGTCCATGAAATGAATGGTTCGCAAATTCCCATCGCGATCGGCGATAATGATGAGTTCGCCGACAGGCGTCTCGATGCGATCCATCATCAAACGAAGTGGCTCAACCATGTCTAACCTCGCGTGTATCGGTCCTGAAGGCAGGATCGGCGGCCCAAAGATGCTGTGCGGCATAAGCACGCCATGGCCGCCACGGTTCGGCGCGTTGCAAGAGCTCAGCGACCGAAGGTCGAATTCCGTCTTCGTCCGCGGCCCCGCGAAGCAACCCGATATCGCTCGCCGGAAACGCATCGGTTTCCCGCAGAGCGCGAAGCGCAATGTAATGTGCGGTCCAATCGCCGATGCCGCGGATATCTCGGAGCTTCGCAACTGCATCCTCGATCGTGCCGAAAGAGCGAAATAGATCGCGATCGGCAATCGCAGCAGCCGCGAGCGCCCTGAGCGTGTCCCGGCGAGCATTGGGCATTCCGAGCGCGCTGAGATCGGCGTCGACGATATCGTGCGGCGTCGGAAAGGCTCTGGACAATGCTGCTGTGCTGGTGGGTACGGTAGCGCCACATAGGGTGACGAGCTTTCCTGCCAGCTGACGCGCTGCGGCGACGGTGACCTGCTGACCCAATATGGCACGCACGGCAAGTTCGAAGCCGTCCCAGCCGCCTGGCGCTCGCAGACCGGGTCGCTCGGCGACCAGCCGTGCGAGAAAGGGATCCTGGGACAGATGCGCGGCGATGGTCTCGATATCGGCGCCGACGTCGAAGACCCTCCTGACCCGGGCGAGGATAGCCGGAAAGGCCTTCACGCAGGGGAAATGGAGCGTCACGACGAGATTGTTCCGCGCCGGCTCGTGGCGAACCTCGACAGTACCCAGCATGCTTTCGTGCGCGACCGTCCGGCGATACGTGTCGTCTGACACATCCTCGACGCCAGCGATGGCGCGCGTTCGCAAGAAATCGATGATGGCTGGCCAATCGTATGGGGCACGATAACGGATACGTACCGTCACGCCGGCATCTGTCGTCGAAGCAAGGTCGGGCAACGACCTTCGACGGAGCGCGCTCGGCGCGCGTCGGTAGAGTTCGTAGAACACCTCGTTGAAGCGCCGCAAACTGCCGAAGCCGGCGGCCAACGCAATCTCGGCCATCGGCATCCTTGTTTCCTGGATCAGCTGTTTCGCGAAAAGAACCCTTCGCGTCTGCGCGACAGCGACCGGTGAAGCACCGAGATGCTGGTCGAACAGCCGCCGCAACTGTCGTTCACCAAGGCCAAGCCGCTCAGCGAGCGCATCAACGCTCGCGCCCGCCCCATCGAGGGCGCCGTCTCCGATCAGCGCTAGCGCACGCGACACCGTATTGGAGGTTCCGCGCCAAGACGCGACGTCCGGCGCCGTTTCCGGACGGCAGCGCAGGCAGGGGCGGAAGCCAGCCTCCTGCGCCGCTGCCGCAGACGCAAAAAACTTGCAGTTCTCGAACTTTGCCGTCCGGGCGGGGCAGACCGGACGACAATAGATCCCCGTCGAAGTGACGCCGACGAAGAGGCGGCCGTCAAATCGTTGATCCCGCGTTTGCAGGGCGCGGTAGCAAGCTTCGCGATTGAGAATGTCCATGACCGCTCGAATACCATGCCAAGGATGCCCGTGCTCGCGGTTTTCGGACATGATCATTTTCGTCGCTATTTGATACAAATCGGCATGACGCTAGATCAACCGAAAGCCGTGGGCTCGCGGGAATGACTGGAAAATTATATTTTATTTCAATACGATAGAGTTATTTGAAGTCGATTTCTTCCCTAGCGTAAGAAACGCATTGACGATTTTTGTATCCTGGATACGCTGGCCTCGTTCAAGGAGCGAGATGTCTTGCCGACCTTCGCATGGCGCAGCCAGACCCGTCTGCTCGATGAAGTCGCCGACGCCCTGCGTGAGCGAATCTATTCCGGAAGCTACGCCCCGGGAGACATTCTTCGGCAGGAGCAGATCGCGGCGGAATTGGGCATCAGCCGTACGCCATTGCGCGAGGCGCTGCGCGTTCTCGAGCGCGACGGTCTTCTGACCCATCAGGCCGGACGCGGTGTTCGGGTCGCATCTGTCGATCGCGCACGCCTTTTGGACGCTTACGCTCTGCGCGAGGTCATCGACGGCGTTGCTGCGCGATTTGCGGCCGAGCGCGCCGATGCAGGGACCATCGGGCAGCTTCGAGACTTCGTCGTTCGCCAAGCCGCTGTGATCGATCCCTGGGATCCGAGGATCTATACGCAATCTAACGTGGATTTTCATCTCGCAGTCATGGATGCGGCGCGCAACGAGGCATTGCAGGCCCATATTCCGCTCCTGCGGATGACGTCACAGGTCTTTACGCCTGCGTTCTCCCTGTCCATCGAACGGGCGCGATGCGCCATCGAAGAACACCGCGAGATCGTCGAAGCGATCGCGGCAAGAGATGGAGAGAAAGCGGAGACATTGTCGCGGGCACACATCAGGGACACGATGATTCGCCTTCAAAGCGACAAGCCTGCAGCGGAGTCGCATTCATGAATAAGGACGTGACCAAAGTGCCGAACAGTTCTGTCGCGGCAGAGTCAATTCCTCGCCACGGCCATTTCATCGACGGCGTGTGGGGCGATGCGGATGAAGGCAACGTCCTCACGCTGACTAATCCTTCGGACGGGAGCGCTCTTGCCGAGATAGCACGCGGGACGGCTGGCGATATCGACCGTGCCGTCAAAGCCGCGCGCCGCGCGCTGAACGGTGCTTGGGGGCACATGACCGCGACTGAACGGGGGAGGGTGCTTCAGAGAATGGGAGAGGCCGTCCTTCACAACATCGACCTCCTCGCGAATCTCGAAGCTCAAGATGTCGGCAAGCCATTGCAGCAGGCGCGTGCGGATGTGGTCGCGCTCGCGCGATATCTCGAGTTCTACGGGGGCGCCGCGGATAAAGTGCATGGTGACACGCTTCCCTATCAAGCCGGCTTTACCGTCATGACGCTCTACGAGCCGCACGGTGTCACGGGACATATCATCCCGTGGAACTATCCGATGCAGATCATTGGGCGAAGTCTCGGCGCCGCGCTCGCAATGGGAAATGCCGCAGTCGTCAAGCCGGCCGAGGAAGCGTGTTTGACGATATTGGCATTCGCGCGGATCGCGGCTGCGGCCGGCCTGCCAGCGGGCACGTTAAATGTCGTTACCGGGCTCGGTGCGGAGGCTGGAGCCGCGCTGTCCGCTCATCCTGACGTGAATCACATTTCCTTCACCGGCTCGCTGCCGACCGGCGCGTTGGTCCAGATGGCGGCAGCGAAAAACGCCGTTCCCGTGACGCTCGAACTCGGTGGCAAGTCGCCCCAAATCGTGTTCGCCGATGCAGATCTCGATCGTGCATTGCCGTTTCTCGTGAATGCCGGCATCCAGAATGCCGGGCAGACATGTTCTGCGTCTTCGCGCATCCTGGTGGAGCGTACGATCTACGAGGAAGTCATCTCGCGCATGGCGGAGCGCTATCGTGCGCTGCGAGTTGGCCCCGCCCTTTCCGACTATCAGGTCGGCCCCCTCGTCTCGTCGCGGCAGAAAGATATCGTCGAAAGTTACATCGCACTCGCGGCGGAACCGGGTTTACGTGTTGCTGCGCAAGGCGAGATCGCGCCTGACGCGCCCTCAACGGGCGCATATGTCAAACCCACGCTGATCCGCGATGTGCCCTCCGATCATCGGTTGGCCCATGAAGAAATCTTTGGGCCTGTCCAGGTCGTGATGCCGTTCGACACGGAAGACGACGCAATTGCGCTCGCAAACGGAACACCGTTCGGTTTGGTGTGCGGAGTATGGACGCGCGATGGCGCGCGGCAGTTTCGGCTCGCCCGCGCGATCGAGTCAGGACAGGTTTTCATCAATAACTACGGCGCAGGAGGTGGTGTGGAACTTCCCTTCGGTGGCGTCAAGCGATCCGGGCATGGACGTGAAAAGGGCTTTGAGGCGCTTTACGGGTTTGCAACGTTGAAAACGATTTCGGTTTACCATGGATAGGTCGGTCG
>NZ_JBFUKD010000257.1:0-4842 GCF_056401005.1 Microvirga sp. P4_G7
TCGTACGATCACACCGCTCGATCCTGGTGGGAGCTTGCGGATCTCGACCGATCTCGTCAGCGACATTCTGGCGGGAACCGGCGCCGTCTCCGTCTCCGTTTCGCCGCTTGCCAGCCTCGATGTTCCAGGTTTGCTCAAGGCACTCGACCGCTACCCTTACGGCTGCACTGAACAGACCGTCAGTCGCGCGCTGCCGCTTCTCTATGTGAATCGCCTCGCCGAGGAGGAAAGCCTCTCCCTCGACGACAAGGCCGACGAGCGTGTGCGCGGCGCCATCGAACGCATCTTGGCGAGACAGGATTCGAACGGATCGTTCGGCCTTTGGTCGGTCGGCGGCGACGACATGTGGCTCGACGCCTACGTGACCGACTTCCTCACGCGGGCCCGCGAACGCGGCTTCGTCGTGCCGCCGGTGGCTTTCAACCTCGCCGTCGACCGGTTGCGCAACTTCGTCGCCAACACCACGCAGATCGAGGACAACGCAGCGAGTCTCGCCTACGCCGCCTATGTTCTTGCCCGAAACGGACGCCCGGTGATGGGCGATCTGCGGTATCTCGCCGATACCAAGATCGGCGATTTCAATTCACCCTTGGCCCGTGGCCAGATCGCCGCGGCGCTGGCTCTACTCGGTGATCGTGGTCGCGCGCAGAAGGCGTTCGCCTCGGCGGTGGATCGTCTTAAGAGCGAGCGCGACAGTGGCGATTTCCGCCCGGATTATGGTTCGCGCCTGCGTGATGGTGCCGGGCTTCTCGCCCTCGCATCGGAGACCGACAACGTTCCCGCCGTGATACAACCGGTGTCGCAAGTCATCGATGCGGAACGCGGCACACGCCGTACCAGTACGCAGGAAGACGCGTGGCTTGTTCTCGCCGCTCAAGCTGTCGCGCGACAGGCGGACGCRATAAAGTTGACGGTCGACGGAAAGTCGCAGCAAGGAGCGCTCTATCGAACTTATCGCGATTCAGGTCTGGCGCGCGGCCCGGTGACGATCGTCAACAACGGACAGGCGCAGGTCCAAGCCGTGGTGACCGTCACCGGGAATACGATCGAACCCGAGCCCGCTCTGTCTCGCGGCTATACCGTTGATCGGAGTTTCTACAAGCTCGATGGGACGCAGGTCCAACCGTCGTCCGTAGGTCAGAACGATCGTATGGTGGTGGTATTGAAGGTCACGGAGGTGGAGGCGCGGCAAGCACGCGTTCTCCTGGTCGACCGGCTGCCAGCCGGCTTCGAGATCGATAATCCGAAGCTCGTCGACAGTGACAGCGTGGCTGCGCTCACCTGGCTCAAGCGCGATGTCGAGCCGGCGGCGACGGAATATCGCGATGATCGCTTCGTGGTCGCGTTCGATCGACAGGCCGATCAGCCCGCCTTCTTTACGGTGGCCTACATGGTCAGGGCGGTTTCCCCCGGACGATATGTGCATCCGCCGGCACAGGTGGAGGATATGTATCGACCCGAGCGCTACGGACGCACAGCCTACGGTCAGGTCGAGGTAACGTCGGCGAAGCCATGACAGACGTCGAGAACAGCAACGCAAGGCGCCGTATTCGTCGCACTGCCGTCGCKGCGTGTATCGGCGTGATTCTTGCCGTTCCGCTCGTCTCCCTCTGGCGGTTCGTCGATCGTCTCGGCGCGCTCGATTTGTCCATGGCGGAGGAACGCTCGACCATTGTGCTCGATCGTCACGGAACCCTCCTGCGCCCCTTCGTGACCCGCGAGGGGCGCTGGCGTCTGCCGATCGAGAGGGGTGACGTCGACCCGCATTTCATCGCCATGCTGAAAGCTTATGAAGATGCGCGTTTCGAAAGCCATTCCGGTATCGACCTGCTCGCGTTGCTGCGTGCGGCAACGCAGTTCATCGCCAACGGCCAAGTCGTCTCGGGTGGATCGACGCTGACCATGCAGGTGGCGCGTTTGCTGGAGCCGCGCGAGGACCGTTCGCTCTCAGCGAAATTGCGACAGGCGGTACGTGCGGTTCAGTTGGAACGCCGCTTCTCGAAAGATGAAATCCTTCGCCTGTATCTCACGCTCGCCCCGTATGGCGGCAACCTTGAAGGCGCGCGCGCGGCGAGCCTTTCCTATTTCGGCCGCGAGCCGAAGCGGTTGACGTTTGCAGAAGCGGCGCTGCTCGTGGCCCTGCCACAATCGCCTGAGGCCCGGCGGCCAGACCGGTCATCGTCGGCCGCGCGGACGGCGCGTGATCGCGTGCTCGATCGAGCGGCCGAGCGTGGAATCATCACGGCTGACGAGGCGAGTGCCGCGAAGAACGAACGCGTTCCGTCCTCGCGGCGGGCCTTTCCGATGGTTGCCGCCCACGCGGCTGAGCAGGCCGTCGCAGAGCGGCCCTTGGAGTCTACGCAACGGCTGACGATCGATGCGCGGCTGCAGGCGAGCCTGGAGAAATTGGCGCGGGAGCGCGCAGACCGGGTCGGGCCGAAGATCTCCGCCGCGATTCTTGTGCTCGACAACGCGACCGGAGAGGTGCGCGCGCATGTCGGTTCTCCCGATCCGCTCAATCGCGAACGCGCGGGTGCCATCGATATGGCGCAGGCGATGAGGTCGCCGGGATCTGCTCTCAAGCCGTTCATCTATGCAATGGCCTTCGAGAACGGCGTCGCCCATCCCGAGACGCTCGTCGACGATAGACCCTCGCGGTACGGCGCATATCAGCCCGAGAATTTCGACCTCGCCTTTCAAGGAACGGTGACCGCTCGCAAGGCGTTGCAGCTCTCGCTCAATCTGCCGGCCGTCGAACTCCTGAACGCCGTCGGCCCGGCGCGGCTGCTGGCGCGCTTGCATCAATCCGGGACGACCATCGTCATGCCGAAGGATGCGGCGCCCGGTCTCGCGATCGGCCTCGGCGGCCTTGGCATCACCTTGACGGATCTCACGCGGCTCTACGCGGGTTTGGCGCGGGGCGGTGCGATGCCCATGCTCGTGCGGCGGATGGGCCAGTCCGAAGCCGATTTGCCAGACCAGCGAATCGCCGATCCCGTGGCCGCTTGGTACGCCTACGACATCCTGCGTGGAGCGCCACCTCCCGACAATGCCCTCGCCGGGCGGATCGCATTCAAGACCGGGACCTCCTATGGCTACAGGGACGCTTGGGCGGTCGGATACGACAAGCGCCACACCATTGGTGTCTGGATCGGACGACCCGACGGCAGCGCCGTGCCCGGTCTCGTCGGACGRCTGGTCGCGGCCCCCATTCTCTTTGACGCATTCGGGCGCCTCGGCCTCGAGCCGGAGGCGCTACCGGTTCCGCCCTACGCGCTCATGGCGACGACGGCGACGCTGCCGCCACCCTTGCGCCATGTCCGTCAGGATGTTCCTAAGACCGTGGCCTCCACGGTCCAGGCCCCGCTCAAGATCGCGTTTCCTCTCGACGGGTCGAGGGTGGATCTCGGCTTTACCCATAGGGATGACGACAAGTCCGAGCTTCAGCTCAAGGCATCCGGGGGCGTGCCGCCTCTCACCTGGATGGCGGACGGTGCGCCCGTGGCAACGGGGAATCTGCGTCGCGAGGTGGCCTGGCGCCCAGACGGAGCAGGCTTTTTGCGCCTTTCCGTCATCGATGCTCGGGGTGCGACGGACAGTATCGTCGTGCGGATCGAGTAATCGGTTGCTCCGCCATTGTGGGAGAGCCCTTGCGCGAAATAGTATCCATTCCGAATCGGAGTAACGAGTACCGACGCGCAGTCTCACGGCGCAGGGGAGTTTTTGCATGAAGACGGGTTTGGAAGGGCGGCGCGCCCTCGTGTTGGGAGCGAGCAAGGGTCTCGGTTTCGGCATTGCGAAGGGACTAGCTGACGAAGGCGCACGGGTTGCCATCGCGAGCCGTTCGCTCGAAGGCTCGAAAGCCGCCGCCGATACGATCGGCCATGGGGTTCTCGGTTTTGCATGCGACACCGGAAAGACGACCGAGGTCGACGCGCTCGCGGCGGATGTGGTGAAGGCGTTGGGTGGTGTCGACATCCTGGTGCTGAACAGTGGTGGCCCGCCGCCAGGCAAGGCGCAGGGCGTATCGTCCGATCAATGGCGCTCGTCCTTTGAAAGCATGTTCGTCAATCTGGTCCGCCTCGCCGACCACCTGTTGCCCGGCATGGTCGAACAGAAATTCGGACGCATTATTTCCGTCATCTCGTCGGGCGTGATCCAGCCTATCCCGAACCTCGCCATTTCCAATGCCATCCGGCCCGCGCTCGTCGGGTGGGGCAAGACACTGTCGGCGGAAGTTGCTGCGGCGGGCGTCACGGTCAACGCGATTGCCCCGGGGCGCATCGCGACCGATCGTCTGAAGCAACTCGATGCCGCCAATGCGGAACGGACGGGACGCGATATCGACGCCGTCAAGAAGGCCGCGCTGGCGGCCATTCCCGCCGGCCGTTATGGCGACGCGTCGGAATTCGCAGCTGCGGCCGTGTTTCTCGCGAGCGACCAGGCCTCGTTCATGACCGGGTCGATCCTGCGGGTCGATGGCGGCCAGATTTCATGCACGTAGGCATGGACGGAGGATCCGCCCCGTGAAGAAAAGCAACGGCTCGCCGACGCTTTGGAGCCTGCAGGCGGTCGTTGCGCTCGTCTTCACGTTGATCGTTCTTGCGATCTCCGGGTCCCTCATCGGGTTCAATCATCAACAGCTGACGGCACTCACACTTCGCGATGCTGAAGACGATTTTCGACGCATCACCGACAATGTGCGCGGGGAGGTCTCCGGYGGTCTTCGCATCGCGAGTTCCGTTCTCGACACTGTCGCGCTGACGGTCGATCCCGAAGCGCCCCTGGAGCAACTGGCGCCACGCCTGACGGTCATCCTGAAGGAGCTGGAAAAAGTGCTCC
>NZ_JBFUKD010000258.1:0-4842 GCF_056401005.1 Microvirga sp. P4_G7
GGGTTCCTTGACGATATCGAAAGCGACCATGCCACCCGGTCCGCGGATGGCAGCGATGGGAGCAAGGTCGTTGCGACGCTGCAATGTCTCGAGGCGATCCTTGAGGCGCGCGCCGATCGCGTTGGAGCGCTCCACCAGATTGTCCTTCTCGAAGACATCGAGAACGGCAAGCGCTGCTGCGCATGCCGGGGGATTGCCGGCGTAAGTCCCGCCGAGGCCGCCGGGTTCGACCGTGTCCATGATCGCGGCGCGACCGATGACACCCGAAAGCGGAAAGCCGCCCGCGAGGCTCTTCGCCACACAGATCAGATCGGCAGCGACGTCGTAGTGCTCCATCGCGAACATCTTGCCTGTGCGGCCGAAACCGGTCTGCACCTCATCGGCGATCAGCACAATGCCATTCTCGTCGCAGATTCGGCGCAGCGCCCGCATCAGGTCGGGCGGAGCCTGGTGGAAACCGCCTTCACCCTGCACGGGTTCGATGATGATTGCCGCAACGCGCGACGGGTCCACATCGGCCTTGAAGAGGAAATTGAGATACTTGAGCGCGTCCTCCGTATCCACGCCGAGCTGCGGCACGGGGAACGGTACGTGCCAGATCTCCGCCTGTGCCGGTCCGAACCCTTTTTTATAGGGAACGACCTTGCCGGTCATGTTCATGGCCATGATCGTGCGGCCGTGGAAACCGCCGGTGAAAGCGATGACGCCCGAGCGGCCGGTGGCTGCGCGCGCGATCTTGACGGCGTTCTCCGTGGCCTCGGCACCTGTCGTGAAAAGGATGGTCTTCGCGGGCCCGGGAATCGGCGCGATCGCGTTCAGCTTCTCCGCGAGCGCGATATACGATTCGTAGAGGAGAACTTGGAAGCAGGTGTGCGTGAAAAGCTCCATCTGAACCTTCACCGCATCCATGACGACCGGATTGCGATGGCCGGTATTCAGAACGGCGATGCCACCGGCGAAATCCACATAGCGCTTGCCTTCCACATCCCACACCTCGGCATTCTCGGCGCGCGCCGCTGATATGGGCGTGGAATGACCGATGCCGCGCGGAATGGCAGYCTGGCGGCGGGCAAGAAGTTCGGCGTTCGTCGTCATCATGGACCTCGATTGAAACAGAACGTGAGGTTCTGTGACGAGGGCTCCTCCGACAATGATCTATTTTGGTTCAGACACGTGCATAAAATGCACTTATTGTTGTGACGCCAGCAGCCTGATGAGCCAGTCGCGCAATTTTGCAACGTCGGAATCGTCCCAACGGCTTCGCGGTGCAATGAAGTAATAGGCGCCGAGCTCGATTGCAGTTTGGCCAATTTCGACCAACCGTCCGGACGCGAGATCGTCCGCGACGAGAACTTCATTGGCGATGGCGACACCTTGTCCGAGGCGCGCGGCCTCGACGGTGAGGTGCGCATGCCAGAGGTGCGGGCCATGAAGCCCCGGGAGCGCATCGACCCCGGCGCGACGAAGCCAGGCCTCCCATTGGGTGGTGGATTCCTCGTGGACCAGCGGCAGCGCTAGCGCCGCTGCAATCGTCTGGTCCGCATGATGACGCGCGAGAAGAGCCGGACTGGCGACGGGGAAAACGCGGGGCGCGACGAGCCGTTCCGCCCGCAACCCGGAGGGCAATTGGACCTCGTCGAGATACGCAATCTCCACATCCGCCTCGCCACGCAGAAGCTGAGGACGCGCCAACGTGGGCCGCAGGGTGATTTCGCAATCGGGGATGAGGGTCTCCAGATCGGGGAGACTCGGCATGAGCCTCAACGTTGCAAGCCCGGGGATGCACCAGATCTCGAGGCCACGTTTTTGGCCACGCTTCAGGTCGCTCGTAGCACGGGCGATCTGGTCGAAGGCCTGGCGAATTTGCGCGTGGTAGCGCATGCCTTCATCCGTCAACACCACGCCCCTGCCCTTGGGACGGAGCAGGGTGACACCGAGGCGGGCCTCGAGATTGCGGATGTGACGGGAGATCACCGTATGGCTGACCGCCAGTTCCTCTCCCGCGGCGCGCAGGCTTCCAGCCCGTCCGACGGCATCGAAGGCACGCAACGCGATAAGGGGCGGCAATCGGCCGGTCATACGGGGTCCAATGCTCTGGCGGGGCATTATCCATATCATCTCGCCGCCAGAGGGAAAGCGCGCAACGGCGTGCGAGGGMGTATGCTGACTAGGGATACGAGCCAACACCGTCCAGGCACGCGCCGAAATGCCGGTCGGCCGCCAGGGCATCCGCTCGTGCGAGACTTGCCATGCCATCGGCGACGCGCTCCTCCTGCAACAGGCTCCAGAGGCCGTTGATCGTCAGCACGACGAGCTTGAAGACCTGAAGACGAGCGGCCGTCACATGAGGGTCTCCATAGGCCGACAGGAGGGCGAACTCCTGCTCGGTAGTGAATTCCGCTTCTGCCGACGCATAGGCGAGATCCCATGTCGGATCGTTCATGCGGGCGTATTCCCAGTCGATGAGAACCATCCGTGTTCCGTCGTCCAGGCAATTGCTCGGCACGAGATCGCAATGGCTCGGCACAAGGGGAAGAGGCGAGCGAGAAAGTCCGACCTGGACCGCCTGCAGCATCTCCTCCAAGCGCGAGGACCATGGCGGCGTGCGGTCAGTGCCGATGCGACGCCGGTAATCGCCGAGAACGCGGAGCGGTTCGAAGGGGCGCGCCAGCCGCATGCCGGATCGGTGCAGCCTCGATACGGTGTCAGCGAGTCTCAGAACCGCTCCGGTATCCCGCCGGAAGGCCTCGACACTCATGACGGACGCGTTGTCGACCCAGCGAGTGAGAAGCGTGCCATCCGAGCCCGCGAAGACGAAGCCGGCTCCGATGTGAAGCTCGCTCGCGATTCGGGTCGCCTCGATTTCCTCGGCGATTGCCACAAACGGGTCAGGGCGCGCCGGTCGCTTGAGGGCGAAGCACCCACGTTCCATGTCGAGTCGATAGGTGATGTTACCCCCATGCCCCTCGAGCCGGACCACACCATCGAGCCGGCCCGCGGCGCGAAGCTCGGGCACCGCGGCCAACAACGCCGAAAGGAACGCTTCCATCGCTACCATCGGCGCACTCACCGATATAGATTGGGAATGACGCCCGCTCTGTCAGAAAACTGCAATACAGCTGTCATAGTTTTCTTCCATGCAACAACGGCCCTGAAGAGCGCGCCACAGCGCAACGGAGTGTCTACATGACGAAGAAGGTGAAAACAAAGCTGCCAAAGGAAATTGCCGGCGTGAAGATCCCAAAGGCACTCCGCGAGGGGGACTGGATGGATAACCTGCTCGGCTCCGAAACCGGCCGGCAGATCCTGGCGGACGCCCTTGTGGCGGCAGCCGGCGCTGCGGCGGCCGTCGTGCTGAGCCATCGCCCCAAGGTCAAGAAGATGGCGGAAGCCGCCAGCGACGCGATCCGAAATGTCGCCAATCGGACGGCCGGCGCCGTCGCGAAGGACGTCAAGCCGGCCCGGAGAACGCGCAAGACGGCGAAAAGCGAAGAGACAGCAGCGCCGAAGAAGCGTCGCGCCAAAAAAGCGGCCTGAGCCAAATTTCGCTCTTTCAACGCAAAGGGCGGCCCGACGGCCGCCCTCTTCGTTTCCCGATCGATCACGTCAGGCGATCTTGCCGCCGCCCTGTTTCGTGATCACGAGCACTGACGRCCGAGGCGGCATGCCGTCCTTGAAATCGGGCCAGCGGGTCACGGGGTTGTGGAAGCTGACGGGTGCGCCCTCCTCCGCCTCACCGGGATGTTGGACCGCGAGAAACAAGGTTTCGTCATTCGGCGTGAAGAACGGGCCGCACATTTCAGCGCCGTTCGGCACCCGGAAGAAGTGCTTGGACGTGCCGCGGCGTTCGCCTTCGGTTTCGACGGCCCAAAGCCCGTCCGCCCGACCGGTCGCCTTCGCATTGTTTCCGTCGGTTGCGATCCACAGACGGCCCTTGCTGTCGATGGCGCAGTTGTCCGGCATGCCGAACCAGCCGTTCTTCGTTGTGTCTGACGAAAAGGTTGCACCGACCGAGGCGACGGATGGATCACCACATTTGACGAGTACTTCCCAGGTAAAGTCCTTTGCCGCGTGATCGCCTTCGGCCGGCATCATTTCGACGATATGGCCGAAGGCGTTGTTGGCACGCGGATTCGCTGCGTCAACCTGGTCGTCCTTCCGGCGCGTGTTGTTGGTCAACATGACATAGACACGATTGGTCGCGGGATTTGTTTCGATGTCCTCGGGCCTGTCCATTTTCGTCGCGCCGAGAAGGTCGGCCGCGCGGCGTGTTTCGATCAACACGTCCGCTTGGTTGAAAAAGCCGTTGGCTGCCGTCAACGGACCCTCACCGTGGACGAGCGCCAACCACGTACCGGAGCCGTCGGCGTTGTACTTGGCGACGTAGAGCGTCCCTTCGTCGAGAAGGTTCATATTCGCGCGGCGATCAGCCGTATTGACCTTACCTGCCGTCACGAACTTGTAGACATAATCGAACCGCTCGTCGTCACCGAGATAAATCACGTAACGACCGTCCCGGTTGGTGATGCCGGACGCCCCTTCGTGCTTCGTTCGTCCGAGTGCCGTCCGTTTCCTCGGAACGCTTGCAGCGTCGAAGGGATCGATCTCCACAACCCATCCGAACCGGTTGGCCTCGTTCGGCTCCTTCACCAAATCGAAGCGATCGTAGAACTTGCCCCAAGCATAGGCGGGAGCTCCAATGCCGTAGCGCTTGTAGTTTCGCGCCTCCACGTGATCGTCGGCAAGCTTGCCCCAAAAGTAGCCGTTGAAGTTTTCCTCGCAGGTGAGCCACGTGCCCCACGGCGTTACGCCGCCCGCACAATTGTTGACAGTGCCGCGCAC
>NZ_JBFUKD010000259.1:0-4838 GCF_056401005.1 Microvirga sp. P4_G7
CGTGTGCCTGCCGCTCTATTTCGCCTTCATCGCCGGGTCGCTGACAATGGAAGAAGTGCAGCAGGTCCCGCTTCCGTGGCTACCCGGCGGTCACTTCATCGAGAACATCACGACGGCCTGGCAGAAGGTGAATTTCGGCCGGCTGCTGTTCAACTCCTTCGTGGTGGCGACCGGAATAACGATCGGCAAGGTAGCGATATCGCTGCTCTCGGCCTTCGCCATCACCTATTTCCGATTTCGCTTCAGGATGCTGGCGTTCTGGCTCATCTTCACGTCGTTGATGCTGCCGGTGGAGGTCCGCATCGTGCCGACATACGAATCCATCGCCAACGCAGCGCTGCCCGTCCAGTGGATCGTCGATACGCTCTCGCTGTCGTCAGTCTGGGAATGGCTGACCGGCAATCGGGTCGAAATCGCGCTCGAATGGAACATGCTGAACACCTATCAGGGTCTCATCCTGCCGTTGATCGCCTCTGCTTCGGCCACGTTCTTGTTCCGACAGTTTTTTCTCACCGTACCGGATGAGCTTCTCGAAGCATCGCGGCTCGATGGCGCTTCCGCCTTGCGCTTTTTCTGGACGATTCTTCTCCCGCTCTCGCGTTCGAACATCGTCGCCTTGTCGATCATTCTCTTCCTGTACGGGTGGAACCAATATCTCTGGCCGCTGCTCTTCACGACGGACAAGGATATGGCGACGGCGGTGATCGGGGTGAAGCATCTGATTCCGCGTTCTGATACCGAGCCGAGCTGGAATCTCGCCATGAGCGGCGCGCTTCTCACGATGCTGCCGCCAGTTCTCGTCATTCTCGTCATGCAGCGATGGTTCGTGAAGGGCCTCGTCGACAGCAGCAAGTAGGATTTCACCATGGTGATGATCATCGGCCATCGCGGAGCGCGCAATCTGTGGCCGGAAAACAGCATCGAAGGTTTTCGAAAACTCGTCGCCATGGGCGTGGAGGGTGTGGAATTCGATGTCCATCAGACCAGCGATGACGCGATTGTCGTAATCCATGATCCGACACTCGAGCGCACCACGCTCGGTTCGGGTCCTGTCGGTGAGAAGACTGCGGCCGCGTTGCATGCAATAGCATTGCGTGACAGCAACGAATGCATTCCAAGTCTCGACGACGTCCTCGCAGTACTGAAAGAGGCTCGCCTGGAGCTGCACGTCGAGATCAAGACGGATGCCGTTGGCAACGCCTATCCCGGCCTCGAGTCCCGCGTGATCGCCGCACTCGAACGCTATGACCTGATGGAGCGTACGATCCTGACCTGCTTTGTGCCGGAAGTGCTGGAGACGGTGCGAAAGGTGAGGGAGGACGCGCGTGTCCTGATCTCGCTCGATCGCCGGTCTGCCGAGATGATGGGCGGCATCGCGCGCGCGTTTGACCGAATCGACAGGATTCCAGGATGTTTCGTTGCGGTGGAGAAAGCTTTGCTTGCGCAGACCTTTGAGTATTGCGTGTCTCGCATCGGCCCCGAGCGGCTGGGCGCTTGGGTGACGAACGATGAAGTGGACATAGCGGACTGGATGAGCCGTCCGATCCGGCAGATCACGACCGATCGCCCGGATCTAGCTTTGGCATTTCGCCAGGCGCGGAAGGTTGCCGTCGTCTAGATCCGTCGTATCTACGGCCCTTTAATATTCCCACTCGGCTCCAACACCAACCGAGGTGTCGCCCGTGGCGCCAACCTCGCCTTGAATCCGAATGCGCTTGGTGACATCGATGTCGACGGAGATGCCGCTGTCTTCCGCCGACGCTCCTGCTTTGACGCCGACGCTGACCCGGTCGCTGATCGCCCGGGACAGGCCGACCGTCGGCCCGCCTTCTGCGCCGAGCGATATGTCGAGATTGTCGACGCCGAGCGATCGCCGCAGTTTTTCGAAGACGTCGTCGCCGCCTCCGCCGGAGAACTGCGCAGCCGCCTGCGCGAGCTGCAGTGCCTGCGTGGCCGAGAGGCCGCCGGACGGAGACGAGAACAGAATCTGCGACAACACTTCGTCCTGCGGAAGGGTAGGATCCGATGAGAAAGCGAATTGCGGTGCGTTTGCCGGCCCCGTCACGGCGATGTAGGCGGTGACGTCGTTCGAGCGGGTTTCAGCGACGAAGTCCAGCTCGGGAATCAGATCGCCTGTCAGCGACACACGGCCGCGTGTGAAGTCCAATCGTTTGCCGAGAATCGCAAGGCGACCGCGCCTGAGATCGAAGGCGCCGATCGCGATCGGTTGGGCCAAGGTGCCGGTCAGTCTGAGATCGCCGCCCAGCTCCGCATCGATGCCACGTCCGCGCACAAAGATGCGGCTCGGTGCGGCAATCGTGAGATCGAGAACGGCGTTGAACGGGGGAGCACGCCGCTGCGCTTTCTTGATCTGCGCGGCCAATGCGAGACGGGCGGCAGCCTCTCGCGTAGGATTGATATGTTTTGTTCCGGCGATCGGTCGCGAGATCGTCGACAGACTTTCCGGTACCCGCACTTCCATGGAGACAATGCCGATCTGTCCGGCAACCCGAGGATTGCGCGCAAGCGGACCCGAAAGTGTCAAGGAGAGGTCAGCGGCGGCCGTCACAAGCGAATTGGAGACGAGCTGCGCGCGTTGTCCGGCAATTCTGATGTCGCCCGGAAATCCAGCAGCGGGATTTGCGTCGACACGACCGCTCGCTGTGAGAGATCCCCCGCTCGGCGTCACCGCGGACATTCGCTCGATTGTAATATCCGTTCCCCGCACCGCGATGCGACCTTGAATACTTTGCAGGCGAATGCCTTGCTCGGCATCAGTGAAGCTCCCGTTGCTCAAAGTCAGCGAACCGTCGAGCGATGGTGCTCTCATGGTTCCGCGAGCCCGCAGTTCGAGGGCCGCTAAGCCCGTGACGCGTCGTCCAGAAACCGAGAGAAGGCTGTTTGCAAGTCCGAGATCGATCCGCCCCTGCGCCGTCAGATCGAGCGCACCGCGATCGGACAACGGCACGCTGCCGCTCGCACGCAACGAACCCGCTCGACCGGCCTCGAGCGTGCCCGAGAGCGTCGTACGGCCGTCGGCGAGACGTCCCTCCGCCGTCACATCGAGTGGCGGCAGGCCGAGATCGCGTGTCTGCGGAAGTCCGATGCGAGAGGCACGCAGGCGCCAATCGCCTGTCGGCGCGCTTGCGATACCTGTCACGCGCGCATCGCCGGAAACGGTTCCCGTAAAACCGCTTCCGGGAACGATAATGTCGGCTGCGCTCAACGGAACTGCCTGCCCATTCACCCGCAGATCGAGGGTCGAGCCGATCTTGCCATCGACACTGATCCGACCGGAATCGACGGCGATCGTCACGCCTTGAACGACGACCGCGCCGTCGGCAAATACCAACGACGCAGGCTGCGCCAGCGCGATACGGCGATTGCCTCGCTGTGCGACAAAAGACGCGATCTCGAAACGGATTGGTTCGACTGGAACGAGGCGCCCCTTCGCATCGAGATTGAACCCGCGGGCCTCCGCCGAGAGCGAGAGATCGCTTCCGCCGGGGGCTCCGTTCGCACTCAGCCGGATCTGTGAGAACGTCTCGCCTGCGATCGTCGCTTGGTCGATCGCGATTCTCCCATCGATGACCGGTTTCCGGTAAAGGTCGATCATTCTCCCATTGGCCGTCAACTTGGTGATGATCGTCGCGCCCGCGCGAAGTCGGTCTGCCTTCGCATCGAAGGTCAGATTTTGGCGCCCGTCCGCGGCATCGAGTTCGATGTTGGCGGAAATTGCGCCGGAGAGACGCGTCAGCACGAGTGGAGAAAGGTCGTCGAGATCGCGGGCGTCGAGGTTGATCTTTCCCGACATGAATCCCTGTCCGTCGATCGCCGCGTTGCCGTTGGCGGTCACAGAACCTATGACGATCGCCATCTCGTCCGCGCGCCAGCCACCGTCGGCAAGCTTGGTGAGATGGAGTTTTCCGTCCGCGGGCTTGCGGTCGACTTCGCCGGAAAGCGCCAATCGCGCATCGAGGAGTCCGGTCAAATCGCGGATCGCCGCATCGAGTTCGAGATGCGGGATCGGACGATCCAGCGCGCGTGCATCGCTTATGATAGCACGGATATCGGCGTTGGGATGCGCACGTGTCCCGGTGAGATGCGTGACCAGCTGTCCCTTCCCTTTTAGGCGGGCGTSGGCGTGCCGCAGTTCGGGGATGTCGATCGTCGCTTGGAGGTCAATCCTGTCCTGAAGCGCATCGCCCGTCACTCGAGCGTTGACGTGATTGCCCGAAATGTTCAGGGGCTGGAACGTCAGATCTCCGTTGCGCAGGACCGTGATTATGCCCGACATGGACAATCGTCCGTCGACCAGTCCGTCCACTGGCACCATGCCGGTTGCGAAGCGGGTCGCCTCTCCATTGAGCGATGCGCTCGTCGGCCCCTTGGAGAGAAGCCCTTTCACCTCCGCGTTGGCCTTGAGAGAGCCGCGGAGTGCAAGCGAGGCGATGTCGCCGAAGCGAGAGAGATCTGCGGCATTGACCTGCAGCGCTCCCATCGCATCCTGTGTCCCGAGCTGGCCGGTATACTCGGCCTTTACGGTCGGCGTTGACAATTGCGCAGTGTGAACATCGGTCGCTCCGTCGCGAGCCGCACTTGCGCGGAAGGTCAGTTTCAACGTGTCGCCGACGGCTGTCGCGAGTGCGGCGTCAGCCAGCGCGACGCCCGATGCGTCCATATCTGCCGCAATGTCGATCCGCGTGGACGGTTCGGAGACGGGTCCGTTCGGCAACGCGGAAAATGTTGCGTCGAGTTTGGCAAAGCGTCCTATCGGARGCGACGCATTCTGCGCTGCGAGCACGCCGTTCACCCGAGGCGCGTCGAGGGACCCCGAC
>NZ_JBFUKD010000260.1:0-4819 GCF_056401005.1 Microvirga sp. P4_G7
CACCAGGATCGAGCGGTGTGATCGTACGACGCGCGAGCGCTCCCGTTCCGGGCTGGATCGCGACGACGAAACTCTGCGCCACTTCACCATCGGGACCACGCAGTGTCGCTTCGACGCGCGCCAAGCCGGTACCGCCGGCGGTCACCGGGATCGCGATGCTCCCCTTCGCCTTTGCAGCAAGCTTCACGCTC
Organism: Microvirga sp. P4_G7; assembly: GCF_056401005.1. Classification (NCBI taxonomy): domain Bacteria; kingdom Pseudomonadati; phylum Pseudomonadota; class Alphaproteobacteria; order Hyphomicrobiales; family Methylobacteriaceae; genus Microvirga; species Microvirga sp. P4_G7. The sequence continues at coordinate 192 of NZ_JBFUKD010000260.1, forward strand.
GAGCGAAATGCATCCGCCGCAACGATGATCGGTCCGCTGATGTCGAGATCGACGACATAATCACCCGCGGGTCCCTCCACATTGTCGAGTTGCACGAAGAACCGCGAGCGATCTCCGACCGAGAGGAAGCGCGGCAACGTTCCCGTCAGCACCACTGGGTCACGGATGACCACATCGGCGGATGAGCTGCCGACGCGGTCCTTCGTCCACGCGACCGCCATGACGCGCGCCGTGCCGTTGAAGGCAGGAATATCGAACTCGACATTCGCGCTGCCGTCCGATTCCACTTTCACGACACCGGAGAAACGTGCCAACGGCTCCTGCGTCGGCGGGATGCCGTCGAGCGCCTTCGGCTCCATGTCTCCGCCTGAACGGATGGCACCGCGCGTGCCCTGCATGCCGTCGATGAGGTACCCGTAGAGATCACGGACTTCGGACGAGAGTTGCTTCTGACCGAAAAAGTAATCCGTCGGATTGGGCGCCTGATAGCGAGTCAGATTGAGAATACCGACATCGACCGCAGCGACGGTGATACGGGCCTCTTCACCTGCCTTCAGGCCAGCGACCTTGATCGGCAGTTTCAGCGTGCCGCGCGGTCTGATTTTTTCGGGCGCGTTGAGGCTGATCTGAAGATTGCGCGCATCGCGGTCGATCTCGAACCAGGCCGTGCCGAGCGAACGTCCAGGCATGCGTTTCGCCGCCTGATCCAGCGGACGGTGGGCGATTGCGACGACATAGGCTCCCGGACCCCATTCGGCGCGCACCGGCAAGCTCACGTCCGCTCCAGCGGCTGCGACATCGACGACGCGAATATCCTGAACGCGGTCGCTGACGACGGCCAGCGTCGCCTTGCCTGCAAAGCGCGGATTGAGACGCACCCGCATGGTTTCGCCGGCTTTGTAATTCGCCTTGTCGAGCGTCATGTCGAGGAGGTCGGGCCGTGTCGCCGTGGCAGTGCCCGACCAGCCGACGGTGAAAGACACGCTGGTCTGACTCATTGCACCGAGGCCCGGCGCGTTCACGTCGAGCCGATACGAACCCCACTCCACCGGAGCCGCGATGCGACCGACGGCAGACGCCGTGACGTCGAGCGTCCCGTTCGCTACCCGGCGCGTGCTCTTGATCGGTTCATAGCTCCATCGACCGTCGGAATTGTACCATTGGTAGCGCTGCTCGACCTTGACGAGGCTCCACGTGACACCAGTCTTTGCCAGTCGCTGGCCGTCCGGGTTGACGACAACGACGTCGAACGTCGCATTGGCGCCGTCACCAAGCGCATCGAATGTCTTCTTTACCGCAACGACGGGTCCGCTCGGCAAGATTGGAAGCGTGACGCTTCGCTCGATGGCACGTCCACCCGGTTCGGCGACGCGCAAYGTGATGCGAGCTTCCGTGGCGCGTGGCGCGGCGACGTCCTGAATCGGAATCTGCAGGCTGGCGAGACCCTTGTCGTCCGTCGTCGCCGCCTGTTCGATTTCCACCGACGAAGCCTCGATCGGTTCATCGTCGAGCCCGATGGCAAACCCGTCAAGGCCCTTGATCCCGACGTTGTTGCTTTCTGCAACGGTGACCTCACCCGACACATCGAGACCTGAGCCTGGCGCGCCGTAGAGATAACGCGCGGCAAGATCGATCGCAGCCGGCTGTCCGGGCTTCAGGGCGCTGAGCTTTGGAGACAATGTCAACTCCAACCGCTCCGGCACGTAATCCTCGACGAGAAAGCTCACGTCGCCGATCGAAGACCCCTTAGGGTCGGTGTAGGCCGCAACACGCCACGTGCCGCGCATCGATCCTGGTAGAATGGGCAAGGACAGCGCCCTGCCGCCAAGCCCTTGATCGTCAACCTGTGCTCGGCGATATTCCACGCCATCGGGGCGACGAACCACCAGCGTCAGCGGGACGCCCGGAACCGCGACACCTTTGGCATCACGCAACAATGCCGTCAGCGCGACGGTTTCACCCGTGCGGTAGACGCCGCGTTCCGTGTAGAGGTAGGCATCGACCGCCGCGGAGTTGGCGCGCCCCTTCACGCCGCGATCGGTCAGATCGAAAGCGGCACTGTCGAGATCGAGAAAAGCGTAGTCGACACCGAGAGTGGCAACGAGAATCCCCGGTGACGATCCGCCTTCGCCGCGCGCGAGGCCGGGGTCGAACGATACCGTGCCGTCCTTGTCGCTCTTCTTCGACGCCAACACTTCGTTGTTGCGCGCGACCAGACGAACTTCCACGTCCGACACGGGTGCGGCGCTCGCCAGCGAGCGTACGAACACCTGGACGCCGTTTCGCCCAGTGAAAGCGGTCAGACCGAGGTCGGAAACGACGAACCATTGCGTCGCGATGTTGTTGTAGTCGTCGCTGTCGTCACCGTCCGCCGACGTTCCATCRTGCGGCCTTGCGGTCATGACGTAGACGCCGGGTTCCAGCTTGCCGACGGCTTCGGCGACCGGAAATGCCGTGACGACGTCGCGATTGAGATCAGACGCGGTGTCGAGTGTTCCCGACCAGATCTTGAAACCCTTTTCCGCGGCGATCTGGCGAGCCGAGTAGCGCGAGAGCTGCGACAGGAAATCGTCGCCGCGCAATGTCGGCAAAAGATTGCGGTCCCCGATCCGGTAGACCTCGGCATCGACTTTTGCCGTGTTGACTGAGACGATCGGGATGCCCTCTTGTCCCGTGCTCGGCAGGACGTAGTTGCGCCCGGTGAAGCGCGCCTGCGGAGAGCGGTCACGCACATAGATTTCATAATCTGCCGCCTTGAGCAGGCTTTCGCCGACCGCGGAAGGCAGTCCTTGGCGCAGAACGATGGAATATCGCTCACTGTGCTTCAGGCCGTCGACGCAGAGCTGCTGTCCTTCAGCCGAGACGGCGGCACCGGTATTCGCAGACACCGTCACATAGGGCGCGAAGTCGATTTTCCCGCCCGCCAGTGGGTCGGAAAACTGGAAGCAAACCCGGGGCGCAGCGGAATCGGAATCGACCTTAAAGTCGGTAACGCGGAAGCCGTGCTCTTCGCGCAGTGATTCATAAGTTGCACGCGTCGCGGAATCATCGTTGAGCTTCAAGCTCGCCGCATAGGCGTTGAGGGCTAGGCGCCATGCTTCCTGCACCGCATAGGCCTGCCCGAGGAGTGCAAGCGCCGATGCCTCGTCAACCGGATTTACAGCGCGCTGATAGGCGGCGTAGGCGGCGGTCACCATGCGATCGCGTAGCTTGTAGCGCTCGTCCCAGTTGGCGGGCTCGACGCTGAGACCCGCGCGGACGAACGCCGCCCAATTGGCCCAGTCGGTGGAATCTGCAGCGATGGCCGCAGTGAAAGCTGCTAGAGCGCCGCGCGGGTTGTTGCGCGCCAATTGCGCCTGTCCATCTCTGCGCAGCTGCGCCGCCGCTTTCCCAGCGACAGCGCGAGCCCCTTCGGTCTTAAGTGCCTGCTCCAGCCGTACGGCCTGGCTTGCGAGATCGTCCTGCACGAAGGTTTTTGACGTCTGCGCCCAAGCAACGCCGCCCGCGGCTCCGAGCGATCCACCAACAACGAGAGCTGCCGCCATCATGGCTGCGCGTATGAAACCACGAATCATGAGAACTCCCTGGAGCATCGACCCATCGCGGGGCGGGCCGTTGTAGAACAGAGCTTAGCACCCGGACCCCGTTCGACAAGGTACGTCGGAGTGTGAACGGATAAACGGGCATCGGCTTTGTGCCCGATCACACGCAAGTTCATCTAGGCGGCACCTTTCGTTGCGTCGAAACACGGCCTCTGCGGGTCTCATGCGCTAACGCACCGCCTCGTCGGCGGGCTCCTCGCCCAGAGCACCGCGATGAGCCTTGTCGAGCTCCTCGCTGTATCGGCGCAGAAGATGGCTTTCGGTCAGAAGTCCGACAACCTGGCGGTTGAGGCGATTGTCGACGACGGCGAGCTCCTCACTCTGCGATTGATCGAAGATACCCGCCGCATCCTTGACGTTCATCGCCGGCAACAGCATGTCGTCTTTGTATCGCAGGATCGAGGCGACGTTCGCCTTCGCATCCGCCTCGACATCGTAGGCCTCCGGCACAAGTACCATGCCGGCGTACCGGTCTGATTCATCCACTGCAACGACCCGTTGACCCGATCCGAGCGGGAACGCCTTGCGGAAGTCGGCCAGAGAGAGCGATGCGGGCACCGTCTTCAAATCCTTCCGCATCATGCGCCCGACGGTGAGTGTGCGCAGCCATCCGACGTCCTGGGCGCTGCGGATCGTCTCCCCGCGCACATGGAGACGCCAGGTCGAGAACGAGTAGCCGAAGGTCTGCCGGACAACGATGGCGGCCATGATCGAAGCGGTGAGTACGATTCCACTAATCGTCAGGTCGCCCGTCGTCTCGAGCGCCAGGAAGGTGACAGTCAAAGGTCCGCCGACGATGCCGACCGCGAGCGACGCCATGCCGACGACGGCCGCAGCGACCGGATCGACAGCGAGCGGCATCACCCAATCGATGGAAAAGGCAAAGATCTTTCCGAGCAGAACCCCAAGAAACAGCGAGGCGAAGAACAGACCGCCGCGAAAGCCCGATCCGAGCGACAACGCGGCCGCAGCAACTTTCGCGACGAAAAACAGCGTCAGCATGAGGAATGTGGAGCCGCCTTCGAG
>NZ_JBFUKD010000261.1:0-4817 GCF_056401005.1 Microvirga sp. P4_G7
STGTTGCGCGAGGTCTTGTTGAGTTGGATGTTGTACCTCTCCGCGAGGATCCCTTTTAGCTGCGTCCCATCGAAGCCAGCATGACCGCTCACGAGAGTGAGACGCGTCGGATCGAGAAAGAACTCATCGTCCCTGATACTTTTAGCGGCATCGAACCAGGTTGTTCCGGGGGTGAGGAAGTCCACAAAGCCACTCTTGCGGAACTCTTCCGGAACCAGGTCATCGTTGCCGAGCACCTTGAAGTACCGCGAGATGATCGGGTGGCTGTTGATCTGCCGGCGGATTTCCAGGGCGATCTGAATCGCATTCGCGACGAGGCCGTAGCCCTCGAGCTCCATCTGCCGCCGGGCGACGTCGAGACTGGCGATGAGCTGTTGGTTCGGGCTCGTCGAAGCGTGCGTGAAAACTGCCTCGTGGAATTGTTCTTCGACAGTGTGATAGTCGACGTCCTTCACCAGGACCATCGATCCCTGACGAATTGCCGACATCGATTTATGGGTCGAGTTCGTCTGATAGACCCTCAGCCGCACTTGGCGCGGATCCGGAACGAGACGCGCGTCAAGAAGAGTTTCAACACTGGCGTCGGCCCCCAATTTCTTTTGCTGTCGCTCATAGGCTTCCAATGCCTCGGGCGTTTGCAAGTAGTGCTCGATATCGGCAGCCGCACCCATCGCCGTACGCGGACGCAGGAAGGGCGACCAGTGGGCGAAGCCGAACCACGCCTCGTCCCAGAGGAAGATGAGATCTGGCTTGATCGCCAGGCATTCCTCCATCACACGGCGTGTGTTGTAGACATGCCCGTCGAAGGTACAATTCGTGAGATCGAGGAGCTTCACGCGATCGAGGCGACCGGCAGCCTTGAGATCGAGGAGAGCCTTCTTGATGGCGCGCAGCGGCACCGCCCCGTACATCGAATACTGCGTGAGCGGAAATGCCTCGACGTAGTAGGGCTGTACCCCGCTCAGGACGCAGCCGTAATGGTGAGACTTGTGGCAATTCCTGTCGATGATGGCGATGTCACCGGGCGCCAAGAGTGCCTGGACAACCATCTTGTTACTCGTCGAAGTTCCGTTGGTCACGAAGAAGACGCGATCCGCGCCGAAGGCGCGTGCTGCCAGCTCCTGTGCTTTCTTGATGTTTCCGGTCGGCTCCAGCAGGCTGTCGAGCCCGCCGGTTGTCGCGGAGCTTTCGGCGAGAAATAGGTTGGCGCCGTAGAACTCGCCCATGTCACGGATCCATCCGGACTTGAACACCGCCTTTCCTCGGGCAATCGGCAGCGCGTGAAAGGTCGCGATCGGTCGAGCAGCGTATTTCTTGAGGTTATCGAAGAAGGGAGTGACAAATCGGGCCCGAACGCCCTCGAGGATCGACAAGTGAAGTTCGAGCGGCTCCTCGACCTGATAGAAGACTCTCCGGACTGCATTGGCGCGCACGTCGCCGGCAAGTTTCTCCACGTTGCGATCGGTGAGAAGATAGATGTCGAGCTCAGGGCGGATCCGTTTCAGGATGTCCGCGAGGTCGAGTGTCAGCTCTTCCTCCCCAATCTCGGTCGCAACTCCATAGGCGTCGAGAAGCGCGCGTATGAGCGACGCGTCCTGTCGGGTGCGAAGCGCAAAGCCTTCGTAGAGGGCGATCGCCGCGATACTCGGATTGACGATCGTGGCTGCGACTGCGTCCTCGGCGCTGCCCACGATCACCGGTTCGGAGACGAACTCATCCTCGGGTCGCCTCAGTCGGCGAATTTCATGGATCAAATGCTGCCAGCGCGAAGGCTGGTGAGGCGTTACGAAAAGAACCTCGAAATACGGCCGATGGGCGGCGCCGCCAAAGGCCGGGGGCAATCTATCCGCCGGGATATCTATGGCCTCATCGCTGCTCTCCCATTCCGCGGGATCGTGCTTGAAATCCTGGGAGATGATCGCGGACGAAATCCGTTGCGCCAGGAAATAGAATCCTTTGGCGTCACCTTCGCTCAACCTCGCCCGCAATCGATCGAGAAGGGTCAAGCCCGGATAGGCAAAGAACGCCTCCAGCGGACCGAGGTCTAGAAGTAACGCCTTGATCCGGTCCAGTGCCGCAGGCTTTCCGCCATGCCAAGCCCTGGCGGCTGCAAGCACCTCGACCCACTTGTCGGTTCGCATCGAGGGGGCAGAGAAGAAATGATCGATTGTCGAGTGCGAAGAATCTGACTTGTTCATCCTCGTCTTCCTTCGTGACTGAAAGGGTGTTGCTGACAAGTCGAGACAGTTGCCTCACACCGATCGTGCAGACGAACCGTGGAAAATCTCGCCGTGTGCACTCTGGAACTGGCAGGCCATCGTCAGGTCATCAGGATCACGATCACCATTCCCCAGATCGTCAGCAACGTGTTTCCAACGGCGTAAGTGACGGTGTATCCAAGCCCGGGTATTTGGCTTTTGGCGCGATCGTTGATCATTCCCAGCGATGCGGTCGTCGTCCGAGCACCGGAGCAGCATCCGAGCAGGATCGCAGGGTGGAATTTGAAGATGTACTTCCCGGTGTACATCGCCAGAATCAGTGGAAGCGTCGTCACGAAAATGCCCCACAGAAACAGACTGAAGCCTTTCGCTTGGAGGCCTGCGACAAACCCCGGACCTGAAGAGATGCCAACCACTGCGATGAAGACGTTGAGGCCAACGGAATTCATGAACCAGACGGTCGGCGAGGGTATGCGTCCGAAGGTCGGGTGAACGGATCGGAGCCAGCCGAAGAACAACCCGGATATCAGCGCGCCGCCCGAAGTCGACAAAGTCAGGGGGACGCCGCCGACATTGTAGACCAATGCGCCAACCAGGGCGCCGATCGTGATCGCCGCGGCGATGAAGGCGACGTCTGCCACGTCGGTCTGTCGGTCGGGACGTCCCAGGGCATTTGTTGCGGCGGTCGTATCTTGCGTGCGGCCGACGAGGGTGAGGATGTCTCCGCGATACACTTTCGTGTTGGGCAGGATGGGAATGTCGGTCGCCGTCACGCCCCGAACGATCTTGCGGAGGAAGACGCCGCGGGCCTCCGGCATCCCGGCGAGTTCCTGCAAGGTTTTGCCGTCCGCATTCTTGCTCGTCACGTAGACGTCGATGCCCTCCACGGGAACGGCCAGCAATTCCCGGTCATTGATTTCTTCCGCGTGGGGACCGATCAGCTCCACCAGGATCTCGCGCGGACCGGCGACGGCCACGATGTCACCGGCCTGAATGACCGTATCAGCGGTTGCCTCGATCAGTTTTCCATCCCGTCGGACGCGCTCGATGAACACGCGCTTGTCCGGGAAGCGAGATTCCGCCTCCTGCGCCGTCAACCCAACCGCCACACCATTCTCGCGGATCTTGAACGCGCGTAATTCGAAGCGGTGCCAAGCCGTCCCGGGCCCGCCCTCCTCTTTCTTTCCGCCGTGTTCGATTTCGTAACGTTTGCATTCCGCTTCGAGATCGATCCCGAGAAGAGCAGGTCCAATCAAGGCGAGAACGAGCGCGGATCCGACAGTGCCGAAGATGTAAGTGACGGCGTATGCGACCGGCATGTTGTCGAGAAGCTGTTTGGCCTGGTCCGGAGGCAGACCGAGCCTGTTGATGGCGTCGGTTGCAAGGCCCATCGAGGCCGAGATGGTCTGCGATCCCGCATAAAGTCCCGCTGCGGATCCGACATCGTATCCCGCGAGGAGCGCTCCAAGATAGGCAGCACCAAGACAGAATACGCACACGACGGCCGCGAACACCGCCTGGGGAATGCCGTCCTTTGCTATCCCTCGCACGAATTGCGGTCCGACGCCGTAGCCGATCGCGAACAGGAACATGAGGAAGAATGTCGATTTCAGGGGCGGCGAGATCGTAATGCCGAGTTGGCCGATGAGCACGGCGGCGATCAACGTCGCCGTGACGGCCCCCAGCCCAAGTCCCTTGAATGTAAAGGAGCCGAAATAATACCCGATCGCCAGGGACAAGAAGATGGCAATTTCCGGATAGCTTTTAAGAGTATTGACGAACCAGTCGACCATGGCGGAACTCATCCTGTGTGATGAAGCTAACCTGTAGGCCCGTCGTAGTTCTCAAGTATGCGCTCGTCTGATCACCCCGATCGGAGGCTTGGGATGTTCAAGAATGTGGCTTCCGACGCCAGCGCGCTTCCCCTGCCCGGCCGCAAAAGCTCGTTCGCGAGCCCGCATGGAGCAAATTTTTTCGTTGGGTTCGATTTGCAGCGGGGCCGTTCAGAGGCAGTCGAGCGAGCCATGTTCCACTCCACACTTGCGAGCAGTCTGCGACCATAATCCCACGCCGGGCATCTTACTATGAGGGTAAACCCTGATCTCGAAGCGGAACAGTTGCGATTTGGGCCCGGGAATCACCCGATTGATGCTGCAAAGACACATCATTCTCGAAACGAAGAGTTGGGCATTGTTGGTGCAGCAAGGCTTCGCTAAACTCAGGCTCGTATCGAGTGGAGTTTGGGAATGCGCGCACGCTTGGTTCTGCTGTCGCTGTTCGCCGGTGCGCTCGTTGCGACCTCCGCTACCTCGGCAGACTTGCCAACCAAATCCGCAAAGCCCGTCGACTACGTCCGCACCTGCTCGACCATGGGGGCGGGCTTTTTCGCCATTCCTGGCACCGACACCTGCCTGAAAGTGGGTGGTCGGGTGCGCTTCGAGTATCGCTATCTCGAACCTGGTGCCCGAGACGAAGATGCAATTTCAACGCGGGCCCGCGCACGCATCGAACTCGACGCACGAAATATGACCGGTTACGGCCTGCTCCGCACCTTCGTTCGCTACGAAGTCACACGGAATACCGGAACCTACGGCGACA
>NZ_JBFUKD010000262.1:0-4805 GCF_056401005.1 Microvirga sp. P4_G7
TCGCAGAACACCGTGTTGCGCGCAATCTTGCGCGTGCGCCCGACACCCTCCGGGTCGCCGGTATTCGGATTGACGTCGAACTTCGGGAAATTGGACGACGAGATGTCCAGGCGAATCCGATGACCTTGTGCAAAAAGGTTTGCCGTCGCGAAAGGTTCGATCGTGATTTGGAAGACCTCACCATCCGAGATGAGTTCCGGATGTTCCCATGACTTTCGGTAGCGGCATCGCATGATGCCGTCGGTCAGGATCATCGCGTACCCGGTGGGATAATCGGCGGAGGGCGGATAGACGTCGATCAACTTTGCCGTGAAGTCCGTATCGAGGGCGTCCGATGACACCCAAAGATCGATGGTGAGAGGGCCGACGACAGCCAGATCTTGATCGAGGGGAGCCGTCTCGAACGACAACACGTCCCGACGCGCCGAGAGCGGCAAGCCGGGATTGCGACACCCGAAAAATTGCGATCCCTCGCGCTGATCGAACGCACCACCTTCGAAGACAGGTTGTCCGCTGGTCAACGCGCCGCCGATCGTCGGCACGGGATCGGACGGGTCGAAATCATAGCTGAGAGGCATCGCGTCGGCTTTTGCAGGCGCTTCGCGCAAACCGCCGTCGTTGTGCAGGTGAAAGGCGCGGAACTCCGTGCCAGGAACCGGCCATTGCGTCGCCTCGATCCACCGGCCGCCGTGATCGAGCTTCCCGGTCGGCGTCTTGCAGCCGGATCCGCCACCCATCAGGAACAAGCGGACGCGTGGATCGCGATCGGCGCTGTTCTCGACGCCCTTGAGCCATCGTTCGAACCAGCGTCGGCGGAACTCGAGCCACGATGGCGTGACGCTTCCTGAAATTCTGGCGTCCTCACCAAAATACACATCCCCAGCGGAGACCGTGTTGCGATTGCCGTGTAGCCAAGGACCCATGATGAGCGACATGGGTCGAGTCTTGTTGCGCGAAAGGCCTTCGTAATTGTCGAATGTCGTGCGCACATAGGCATCGTACCAGCTCGACAACAGGGCAACCGGCACATCTGGAAAAGTATCGTAGGATCCTTCTGCGTAAATGCCGACCTTCTTCCAAAACTCGCCAAATGTGCCTTGGCGCCATTGTTCGAGGACGTAGCGCTCGTATTCGGGCACCCAGCGCACCGGTGATCGCCCTTCGGACCATGGCAGGACTGTGAACCAGGCTCGAATGTCCTCGGCCTCCAGCGCGTTGAGGATGAGGGGATCGTTCTGCGCCTCGGGACTTTCCTTCGCGTTGTTGTAGGCCCAGGTGAGCTGTTTCAACTCGAAAGCACCACCCTGGCGGATACCCGTGCGGTACGCACTGGAAAAGCCGCCGGAATCGAGCACCATGCACGAAAGACCTGGCGGATTGAGCGATGCGAGCGCCGCCTGCGTGTGGGCCGCGTATGACAGCCCCATCGTGCCGATCTTGCCATTGCACCATTCCTGATCGACGATCCAGGCACAGGTGTCGTATCCGTCGGGCCCTTCGGAGAGATACTTTGTGAAGACTCCCTCCGATCCATAGCGTCCGCGACAATCCTGATAGACCACCACGAAGCCCGCGCGCACGAAATGCATCGCGACTTCGGCACGGGTCATCGGCTGAGCCATCCCCGGTTCAATTTCGGAACGGGACCGCTCGCGCTTGCCGTAGGGAGTTCGCTCCATGATCACCGGCAACGGATCGGCGACAGGCCGTCCATCGACCGCGGGACGATACACGTCCGTGGCGAGGCGGACGCCGTCGCGCAAGCGAACCATCACATCGCGATGGACCACCACATCGTCGGCGAGAGCCTCCACCGCCGGAGCGGTGGAGACGGCGATCGGTCGAGCAGCCTGGGACGTCATTGGGCGGTTCCCGCGAGGGTCGCCATGAGATCCTCACCGCGATTGGGCGTGTAGGTGATGTTCGCTTTCGAAGCCCAATAGACCTTGGGCCAGAACAGCGGGATGAGCGGGACGTCGTCCATTGCGATCCGCGTCGCTTCCTGCAACAGGGCTACGCGCTTTGCCGGATCGAATTCGGACGTCGCGTCCTTCATCTTCTCGTCGAACTTCGGGTTCGAATAGCGCGTGCGGTTGAACGATCCGGTCCCCGCATCTTTGTCAGGCGTCATGAGCAAGTTGCGAAGGCTCGTCGCCGATGTCGGCGTCGTCGTGCCAAGCGAGAAGATGAACGCGCTGAACGATTGTTTGCCGGCCGCAGACGCGTAGACATTGTACGGCTGCGCGACGACGCCGTTCACCTTGATCCCGCCTTGCGCGAACATTTGCCCGATGGCCTGCGCACTCTCCGCGTCTCCGGCGAAGCGGTCGTTGGAGGTGTGAAGGGTGAGACCGAATCCTTGTGGGAATCCGGCATCCGCGAGGAGCTTCTTGGCCCCTGGGACATCGGGCGCCGTAGCCTTCAGGCTCGCGTCGGCTCCGCCGATGCCATCGGGAACGATCTGGCCGGCGGGCTCACCCGCATCATCGAGAAGCCGACCGACGATGAGCTGCCGGTTGATCATCTTCGAAAGGGCCTGCCGGACCCGCACGTCCTTCAACGGGTTGGGGTTGAGCGGCTTGCCGTCGGCGCCGACGACGAACGGACTCTCGTCCCGGCTCGCATCGAGGGCGAGATAGATCACGCGGGCCGATGGGATCGACCAGAGCTTGATCCCCTTGACGTTCGACAGGCCGCGCACATCGCCGGGTGGAACGGCATCGATGAGATCGACAGAGCCCGACCGGAGCGCAGCGACCCGCGCGGCATCGTTGGCGATGAATTTGATGGTGACGTTGTCGAATGCGGGCTTGGGACCCCAATAGCCGTCGTTGCGCACGAGCGAGATATGATCGCCCGGCACCCATTCCTTGACCTTGTAGGGACCTGTCCCCACGGCGGCCGAGCGGTCGTTGAAGGCCTCGATCGACTTCCCGTCGGCCAACTTCTTCTGAACGATGTAGACGAGACCGACCTGCTCGATAAAGTCAGGCGTCGGCTTCTTTGTCTTGAACTCGATCGTCTGCGGATCGATCACCGTCATGCTTGMGATCGCACCAATATTGCCGGTGAAAGGCGCGGGGCTGTTTGGGATATCCTTCACGCGGTTGAGCGAAAAAATGACGTCTTCCGCCGTCAGCGGTGTTCCATCTTGAAAGGTCACGCCCGAACGCAACTTGATGCGCCAAGTCGTCGGATCGACATTCTGCCAGGATTCCGCGAGTGCCGGTGTCATTTGCAGGTTAGGATCGGGCGAGATGAGACGATCGAAGATCTGAGCCGCGATATTCTGATTGTTGCCCGTCCGCGAGAAATGGGGGTCGAGGGCAGACGGCTCCGTTGAGCTTCCGATGATGAGATCCGCGGCAAGGGCCGGGGCGGCCCCCAAGAGGGCGGCGAGCGAAACGGAGAGACCGAAAGTCTTCAGGTTTGCGAGCAACTTCATTGGTGTTTCCCTTCTGGATCAGGATGCAGCGGCGATTTCGGGCCGTCTGATGGTCGATTGGCTGTCGTTGAGGTGGCATGCGCTGATGTGGCCGGGCGCAATTTCCTGGAGCAGTGGCGCCTCGCGGCGGCATCGATCGAAAGCGTGCGGGCAGCGCGGATGGAAATGGCAGCCGCTCGGTGGCGACAATGGAGATGGAATCTCGCCCTTGATCGGCGAGAAGGCTCGGCGGCGATTGGCGATCGTCGGTACTTCCTGCAGCAGCGCCACCGTATAGGGGTGGTTGGGCTGGGCGAAGAACGCCTCGGCCGGCGCGCTCTCGACGATGCGGCCCAGATACATGATCGCGACACGGTCGCTGATATGTTTCACAACGCCGATGTCATGACTGATGAACAGATAGGTCAGGCCGAGATCGCGCCTGAGTTCCATGAACAGGTTAATGATCTGAGCTTGAATCGACACGTCGAGCGCTGCGACCGACTCGTCGCAGACGATGAATTGCGGCTTCACGGCGAGCGCGCGCGCAATACCGATCCGCTGACGCTGTCCACCGGAGAATTGATGCGGATACCGATCGCGATAGGACGGATCGAGCCCGACACGTTCCATGATTGCCGCGACATACTCGTCTTTGCGGGCGCGCGGTACGAGACCGTGTGCGAGCGGCGCTTCGCCGATGATGTCGACCACCCGTTTGCGCGGGTTGAGCGACGACATCGGATCCTGAAAGATCATCTGCGCAGCCAATCGCGAAGCGCGCGCCGATTTTCGATCGAGGCCGCGCCGGTCCTGACCGTTCCAAAGCACATCGCCGTCGTTTTGCGGCATGATCCCGGCAAGCACACGTCCGAGCGTCGATTTTCCACACCCGGACTCGCCGACGAGACCGACGACTTCACCCGGCATGATCTTGAGATCGACCTTGTCGACGGCGTGAACCACCTGTGGTTTCAGGTCCGCACCAAGGACGCGCGCCAGCTTTTCGGCGTAGTCCAGTTCCCGGCTGAACCGCTTCGAGACCTGGACCGCTTCGACGAGCGGCATCTCGATTGGAGACGTCATGCCGCCCTCCTCGATTGCGGATGGAAGCATCGCCATGCGATTTCCCCTGCTCGATCAACGACGGGCTCTGTCTCGCAGATTGCGGAGGCGTGGGCGCAGCGCGTGCGGAATGCACAGCCTGTCGGACGGCTGAGCGGCGACGGAGCCATTCCGGGGATGGCCTGCAATGGTGCACCGCGCGCCACATTCGCCGCCACCGACTGCAGGAGGCCGATCGTGTAGGGATGGACGGGCCGATCCAAGACATCGTCCGTCGGACCGATCTCGACGATGCGGCCGGCATACATGACGGCAA
>NZ_JBFUKD010000263.1:0-4791 GCF_056401005.1 Microvirga sp. P4_G7
GAGCATTTGTTGCTCGCCACCCGATAGATAGCCTGCAAGGCCTGTTCGTTCCTTCAAGCGGGGGAAATAGCCGAGGACCATGTCGAGATCCTGCTGGACCTCCTTGTCTCGCCGCGTAAATGCGCCGAGACGCAGGTTTTCGATGGACGTCATATCGGCGATGATTCCACGCCCCTCCATAACCTGGAAGATGCCGCGGCGCACGATGCGGTCCGGTTCGATCCCATCGATACGCTGTCCGTCAAAGATGACTTCGCCGCGTGTGACCTCTCCATTCTCGGTCTTGAGGAGGCCGGAAATCGCCTTGAGTGTCGTCGATTTCCCGGCGCCGTTCGACCCGAGAAGCGCAACGACGCTGCCGAGGGGTATATCGAGGCTGAGACCCCGCAGGACCAGGATGACCTCGTCATATACCACTTCGATATTGCGAACCGAGAGTAGCGACTCGACCTGGGGGACGCCGGCTGGTTTGGCGAGGTTTTGCGGCAATGGCGATCCTCCTGCAATCGCTGCCCCGCGACGATGCGGGGCAGCGCCAATTCACAATCTCACCAGCCGAGCCATTCCGGCTTACGCGGCAGATTGATGGTGGTCACCTTCTCCAGCTTGATCGTGCCGTTCTTAGCCAGCTCGTTCAAGGGTGCCTCGGTGCTTCCGGACACTTTCGACCGATAGAGGTTGACCGTCAGCATCCCGCGATGGTCGTTTTCGGTCCATGTCGACGGAAGGCAGACGCCCTCGAGACCGACGGGCACCCAATCTTTCTTGGCATAGAATCCCTTCTTAACGTTGGGCCCGCTGATCCCACCGTTTTGAGTGGCCCAATCCATTGCTTCCTTCATGTAGAAGGCGCTGCAAATGCCGGCGATGTAGTGCACAGGACGATAGATGCTTCCCGACGGATCGGAGACCTTCGAAATCTCCAACACGGTTTTCATCCCAGGAGCATCGCCTCCAGAGACCGTACCGGTTCGAACTGGAAAGACGACGCCGTCCGCTGCATCGCCTGCGGCCTTGGCGGCATTCTCGTCCATCCCCCAGACGTTGCCCAGGAACTGGACGTCCACGCCCGCATTCTTGCATGCCTTGAGGACCGAGATGTTCGAACCCGCCGTATTGCCGAGATAGGCATAGTTCGCTCCGGAGCTCTTCAAGGTCAGGCATTGTGCCGTGTAGTCTCCGGGCGTCAGAGCGAATTGAACCGCCGGGAGCACATCAAAGCCGAGATCCTTGGCAAGCGACTCGCCAGCTTCCTTCGGCGAATTCGGATAGGGATGGTTGCCGCCCATATGCACGTATTTGGGCTTCCCGGATTTGCCTTTGGTCTTCCAGTCGTCGGCTGCCCAGGTCAACATCGCACGCAGCGAGTCTGAATAGCTCGGGCCGTAGAAGAAGTTGTACGGCGCTGGCTTGGAACCCTTGGTGCCCTGGCCGGTAGGATCGGTCAGCTGGCCCGCATAAGAACCCGAAATATAAGGGATCTGATCCTGCGCGACGAAGCCTGTCAGCGCTTCAGTGTCGGCCGTGCCCCAGCCTTGGATCGCGGCGACCTTCTCCCCCACCCAACGCTTGTACTGCGCGACCGCGCGGGGAACCTGGTAGCCGTAATCGACCGTGTCGACATTCAGCTTCTGGCCTCCGACGCCTCCTTTCTGGTTCGCGTAGGCGAGGGCGTCTGCAACCCCCTGTGCGAACGGCGTGCCGACATCGGCCGTTGCACCGGAATTGTCCGCCAGGTGTCCCACGGCAATCTGCGCTTGCGCAGCTCCCGCGAGCCCCGTCAGCAGGGCCGCCATCGATGCAGTCTTCAGAATCGTATTGAGCGTCATGAGATTTCCTCCGCGTGACATGTTTGTTGTATGCGTTCCCATGGATGACCGTTCTCAATGGGAGAACGGGTAGAGCTTCCAGTATGCCTTGATTTGTCTCCACCGGTGGGCGAGGCCCTCAGGTTCGAAGATGAGAAATAGAACGATGACGAGGCCGATCGAGATCTCGCGCAGAAACGCGATGTTCCCGCGAAGCGACAGCGCTTGATCGATGGGCGTGCCGCGCAGGAGTGCCGTCAGCCCGTCCATGGCTTCGGGCAAGAGAACCATGAAGGCCGTGCCGAGCAGCGTCCCCATGATCGAGCCGAGCCCTCCGATGATGACCATGGCAAGGAACAGGATCGAACGGTCGATCCCGAATCCCTCGTTGGAAACGACACCCTGATTGTGGGCGTAGAGTGCACCGCCGATACCAGCGAAGAACGCCGCGAGGCCAAAGGAGAGCATGCGATATTTGGTGAGGTTAATGCCCATGATCTCCGCGGAGAGATAGTGGTCGCGCACGGCGATGAGCGCGCGCCCGTCCCGGGTTCGCATGAGGTTCGTCGCGAGAATGAAGCAAACGACGAGGTAGGCGACGACGACATAGAAGTAATGCTGGTCGCTCCTGATCGTGTATCCGAAAAGGCTGAACGGCTCGGCCAAGGCGGGAACGGTGCCCCCTGTGAACCACTCCGCGCGTGAAAAGAAATCGAGAAGAATGTATTGCGCCGCCAGCGTCGCGATGGCCAGGTACAGGCCCTTGAGGCGAGCCGCCGGAAGGCCGAAGACGAGGCCGACCATGGCGGTGGCAACGCCGCTCAGGGGGATCGCGAGATAGACCGGTACGCCCATCTTGCTGCTGATGAATGCCGAGGCGAATGCCCCAAACCCGAAAAAGGCCGCATGCCCGATTGAGATCTGACCGGTGAACCCGACAAGGATGTTCAATCCGAGCGCTGCAATGCCGTAATAGCCGATCTGGATCAGCAGACTGAGCCAATAGGGGCTGATGCCGAGCCACGAGAAGATCGTCGGCACCGCCAACAAGACGAGCACGGAAACGATCGTGACGTTCCGGCTCGTCGCCGTCGGGAAGATTGTCGTGTCCGCGGCGTACGTCGTACGGAAATCGCCCGCGGGGAGAAGGCTCGAACTCGCCATTCTCACATCCTCTCGATATTGCGTGTGCCGAACAGTCCATACGGTTTGATCATGAGAATGATGATCAAGACGTAGAATGGTGCGATCTCATAGAGATTGCCCCAATGAAGAAACTCGCTGTCGAAATAGTGCGCAATGTTCTCGAGCAGCCCGATGATGAGCCCGCCGATGACTGCTCCGACGATGCTGTCGAGGCCGCCGAGGATCACCGCCGGAAACACCTTGATGCCGTATGTCGACAGCGCTGGCGAGACACTGTTGACAACACCGACGACGACGCCTGCTACCGCAGAGACGACAGCGGAGATGGCCCAGGCCATGGCAAATACGTTCTTGACCGAGATGCCGAGCGATTGCGCCACCTGTTGATTGAATGCGGTTGCCCGCATAGCGAGTCCGTACTTGGAAAACCGGAAGAACCACGCCATGCCGGCCATCATGGCGAGCGACACCGCAAGGCTCAGGATATACGCAGTTTGGATCTGTAATCCGAACAGGTTGATCGACTGAGTTTTGAAAATGGGCGGGAAGGGTTGCGCATTGGTTCCGAAGATCCATTTCATCGCAGCTTGGAATATCGTCGAGAGGCCGATTGTCACCATGATGACCGAGATGATCGGTTCACCGATCAATGGGCGCAGGACGATGATCTGGAGTGCAATTCCGAACAGCAGCATGAACACAAGCGTGATGAACATGCCGGCGAAGAACGGGATCTGGTACTTGGTGAGAAGCCACCAGCACACCCAGGCGCCAATGAGAAGAAACTCGCCCTGAGCGAAGTTGACCACCTGGCTCGCCTTGTAGATCAAGACGAAACTCATCGCGACGACGCCATATAGCGCTCCGACGATCAGTCCGTTGATGAGAAGCTGTATCAGGAGCTGCGTGTTCATGGTCGAAGCGTTTTCCTCACGCCGCCTTTGCTGGAGCTGACGAATTTCCTTTCTGCGGAAGGTCTATCACACGCAATGTCGTGCGAATGCGTTGCGACGTACCATCCTGAAAGCGAATGCTCGTATCGACATCGATGCCGGGTCGGCCGCTATAGATACCATCGACGATATCGCCGTATTTTTCGTTGATGACGCCGCGGCGGACCTTGCGTGTTCTCGTCAGCTCGCCGTCGTCTGCGTCGAGTTCCTTGTAGAGAAGCAGAAACTTGGTGATACGCTGCGCCGGCGGCAGCGAAGCATTGACGGTTTCCACCTCTCTGCGCAGCAATTCGTAGACCTCTGGTCGCGCAGAAAGATCCGAATAGGTTGTAAATCCGATGCGGTTCTTTTCGGCCCATTTCGAGACGATGGAGAAGCGGATGCAGATCATCGCCGTGAGATAGTCGCGTCCAGCCCCAAGCACGACAGTCTCTGCGATATACGGCGAAAATTTTAGCTTGTTCTCGATGTATTGCGGGGAGAAGCGATCCCCTTTAGCCGTCTCAGCAAGATCGTTGATGCGATCGATTACCACCAGATGACCTTTCGAATCAAAGTACCCCGCATCACCTGTATTGAGCCAACCGTCGACGAGGTCCGTACCGCTCGTTTCGGTGCTCTTGTAATAGCCGACGAACATGTTGGGATGGCGCGCGATGATTTCGCCGACGCCATTCAAATCGGGTGCCGCAACCTTGATCTCGATCTGATCGTCGAAGCCGACGCCGACAGTGTCGAAGTTCACGTCTCCGGCGCGATGAAGCGTATAGGCGCCGAGCGTTTCGGTTTGTCCGTAAAGCTGGCGCAGCGGCACGCCCATGGCCCTGAAGAAGCGGAATGTATCGGGTCCCAGGGCCGCACCGCCCGTAGCGGCCGAGCGAAGT
>NZ_JBFUKD010000264.1:0-4777 GCF_056401005.1 Microvirga sp. P4_G7
CCGCACATTTGTTTATTCGGAGCCGGACCTGAAGCGTCCCTTCACCGGTCATCTGCCGATGAATGCGCAGGTCAGCGTCACGACACATTCCGGCAACTACGCAGTGCTTGCGTCAGGCGGCTTCGTGTTTGCTCCGCACCTCACCGCGCGCGAAGCGAAGGAAGCTGATTTCGTCCAGGTGGCGGAACGCTACCTTCATATCCCTTATCTCTGGGGCGGCAAGTCGAGCCTCGGCCTCGATTGCTCCGGCCTTGCCCAGATGGCCTTGCGGGCCGCTGGAATCATGGCGCCGCGCGACAGTGACATGCAGGAAGAGCAGCTGGGAACCGCGATTGAAATTCGCGCCGATCTCAGCGGCTTGAAGCGGGGCGACCTCGTGTTCTGGAAAGGCCATGTCGGAATCATGCAGGATGCGACGCGGCTGCTCCATGCCACGGGCTTCACGATGACGGTTTACTCCGAGCCTCTCAGCGTCGCTGCCGAGCGTATTCTTGCGACCGATACGAAGCCCATCACCACGATCAAACGGCTGCCTTCCCTGGGCGGTTGAAGCATCCTCAGCGTGTCACGCCCACCCGTTCGAGAATGATCGGGCGGCGATCCGCGCGGCCCGAACCGAGCGTGTAGGCATGCCGGACGGCGCGGGCCGCCGCATCGGCTGCGGCTTCCGATCGCGCGTGGACGATTGCGAGCGGACGTTGCCCGTCAACGGTTTCGCCGACACCGGCGAGTTCAGTCAATCCGACAGCGTGATCGATCGGGTCGTGCGGGCGGGTACGTCCGCCTCCCAAAGCGACGACGGCCACGCCGACATCCCGTGTCGCGACGCGATGCACAACGCCGGAATCATCCGCGAAGATCGGCTTCACGATTGGCGCTGCATGCAAATGAGCCGTGGGTTTCTCCAAGAGATCGGAAGGACCGCCGAGCGCAACAACCATGCGCTGGAAAATCTCTGCGGCCTGCCCCGACGCGATCGCCGTCTCGATCTTCGCACGCGCCTCGACGATATCCGACGCTAGTCCTCCGAGGACCAGCATCTCTGCGCTGAGCTCGACCGTGACTTCATGGAAACGCGGCTCGCGGCGTCGGCCGGCGAGATAGTCGGCGGTATACGCGACTTCGACCGCATTGCCGGCAGCAGACGCCAGCGGCTCGTCCATATCCGTCAACAGGGCGCTCGTCGGCAAACCCGCGCCGTTCGCGACGAGTACAAGACTTTCCGCGAGCGACTTCGCATCCGTTGCGTTGGCCATGAACGCGCCCGAACCGAACTTGACGTCCATCACCAACCCTTGGAGGCCGGCGGCGAGTTTCTTCGAGAGGATGGAAGCGGTGATGAGATCGATCGATTCGACCGTGCCCGTCACATCGCGGATCGCATAGAGACGCTTGTCCGCCGGCGCGAGGTCCGCCGTCTGGCCGATGATCGCGCACCCGATCTGCCGCGTCACACGCCGGAACATGTCGATGTCGGGCTGAGAAACATAGCCCGGAATCGAATCGAGCTTGTCGAGCGTTCCGCCCGTGTGACCGAGACCGCGCCCGGAGATCATCGGAACGTAGCCGCCGCACGCAGCAACGGCTGGGGCCAGCGCCAGGCTGACGGTGTCACCGACGCCGCCCGTCGAGTGCTTGTCGAGCACGGGGCCGGGAAGATCCCATTGCAGGACTTCACCGGAATGCATCATCGCGCGCGTCAATGCCACGCGTTCAGGCACCGACAACCCGCGGAAGAAGACCGCCATCGCGAAGGATGCAGCCTGTCCCTCGGAGACGCGGCCCGTGGTCAAACCCTCGATGAACGCCTCGATCTCCTCGGCAGCCAGAACGCCGCCGTCGCGTTTGCGGCGAATGAATTCCTGCGGAAGCATCGTCATGTCAGTAGATTCCCGCAGCGGTCGTGCCGGCGCGGCCTTCGATGGTGGCGATCAATGCGTCATAGACACTGCTGGCACCGATGCGAAAGGTCTTCGGTGTGGCCCAGCCCGCGCCCATGACGCGATCGGCGAGTGAGAGATAGAACGCGGCGTCGTCCGTCGTACGGATCCCACCGGACGGCTTCAAGCCGACGGGACGACCGGATTCCTTGATCACCTTGAGCATGATCTCGGCGGCTTCCGGTGTCGCTGAAACGGGWGTCTTTCCAGTCGACGTCTTAATGAAGTCGGCGCCCGCATCGATCGACACGCGGCTCGCCATTTCGATCAGCGCCGGATCCACGAGTTTGCCGGTTTCGAGAATGACTTTGAGCAGGCGGCCTTGGTCCACGACATCGCGAATTGCCGCGACCATGTCGAAGGCGATCTCGATATCGCCGCGTCGCAACGCGTCGTACGGAAGAACGAGATCGATCTCGTTCGCGCCGTCGCCGAGCGCCTCCTCGGTGTCCTCGGCCACGCGCGAGACGTCTTCGCCGCCGGCGGGAAAATTGACCACCGTCGCCACGCGCACGGTCGAGCCCTTCAGCGCCTCCCGCGATCGGCTGACGAATTGCGGCCATACGCAAACCGCCGCCACCGGGCCTCGTGGATCGCGCGCCTTGGCGCACAGGATGTCGACGGCATGGTCGGTGCAATTGTCGGACAGGTCTGTCAGATCGAGGCAGCGCAAGGCACGTTGAGCAGTATCGACATCAGCCATGGGATAGCTCCGCGACGAAGGATCGGATCAGACGCTTGAAACGCTCGGAGGCTTCCGCCGCCGTCTCTTTCGTTTCCTGGTGAGAGGGCGACGCGCCCTCGATTCCAGCGGCGAGATTGGTGACGACGGAGATCGCCATCACCTTCAGTCCAAAATAACGAGCCAGAATGACTTCGGGCACCGTCGACATGCCGACGAGGTCTCCGCCGAGAATTTGCACCATCTTGATCTCAGCCGGCGTTTCGAAGCTCGGTCCGGACAGCCACGCATAGACTCCCTCGGGCAGCGCGATCCCGCTGCGCTCGGCCGCCTTCTTCAAGGTACGCCGCAAACCTTCGTCGTAGGCGCCCGTGAGTGAAACGAAACGCCCGTCCGAATGATCGCGCAGGAGCGGATTGGTTCCCGACAGATTGAGGTGATCGCTGATCGCGACGAGACTTCCAGGACGAATGTCGGCCCGCACCGAACCGGCCGCATTCGTTGCGACGAAGACCGGAATGCCGAGTTCCTTGACCAGGGAGACAGGGATACGCATCGCCCCTGCGTCTCCGGTTTCATAGTAATGCGCGCGGCCTTGGAACAGCAGCACGCGGCAGCCCTCGATACGCCCCGCAACGAGACGCCCGGCATGACCGGACACGCCACTCTTTGGAAAATGCGGAATGTCCGCGTAGGCAAGGCTCACCGCATCGTCGAGTTCGTCGACGAGAGTGCCGAGACCAGTTCCAAGGACGAAAGCCGCCTCGAAACGGCCGTCAAAGCCCCGGGCGCGGACAAAGGCCGCGGTTTCCTGAATATTCGCTTCCATCAAAGTCTCGCGCTCTAAGCCTTAAGATTGTCCGGTCCGAACGAGAAGGGCAACAGCTCGTCGAGCGAGAAGCTCCGACGAATGCCCTCGGGACCGGCTACGTGAATGATCGTATCGTCCGACGCAAATTCGCGGATGCGCTGACGGCAGCCGCCGCAGGGTGTGACGAGATTGTCGCCTTCACCCATCACGACGATCGCGGCGATGCGCGTTTCGCCGGCGGCGATCATCGCAGAGATCGCTCCAGCCTCTGCGCACGAGCCTACGGGATACGCGGCATTCTCGACATTGCAGCCGGAAAAAATGCGACCGCTCGGTGCAGCGATCGCGGCACCGACCTTAAAGCGCGAATACGGCGCGTAGGCGTTGGCCTGAATGGCTTTGGCGGCTTCGAACAACGCATCGAGCGAGGCCATCTCAACGCTCCTTCACGTAGGGCACACCCGACGCGCGCGGTGGAATAGCCGTGCCGATCACGCCTGCGAGGAGAATGACCGTCATGAGATAGGGCAACGCCTGAATCGCCTGCACCGGCACTTCGCCGATGCCGGGAAGCGAGATGCCTTGAAGGCGAATGGCCACTGCGTCGAGAAGGCCGAACAGGAAACACGCACCGAGCGCCGGCCATGCGCKCCATTTGGCGAAGATCAAAGCGGCAAGCGCGATGAAGCCCTTGCCCGCGGTCATGTTGGGCAAGAACCCTGCCGATTGGCCGACGGACAGATACGTTCCGGCAAGACCGCAGAGCACGCCGCATATGATCACCGCAGCATACCGGAGCCCTGATACCGAAATCCCAGCGGTGTCGACAGCCGCCGGATTCTCGCCGACCGCGCGAAGCCGCAGGCCAAAGCGCGTCTTGCCGAGCACGAACCACGTTACCGGTACGGCGAGAAGCGCGAGGTAAACGGGCGCCGAATGGGACAGGAACAAATCTCCGAACCGCTCTGCGCCTTCCAATGGCGGAGTGCGCCCACCCTGCCCGTACCAGGCATTGCCGATGATCGCCGTCAGGCCAGCCGCGAGCATGTTGATGGCGACGCCCGACACGATCTGGTTGCCGCGTTGGCTGATCGACGCGAATCCGTGGACCAGCGAGAACGCGACTGACGCGCCGATGCCGGCGAGAAGGCCGATCCACGCGGAGCCTGACGCGTGCGCTGCAGCCGCCGCGGCAAAGGCAGCGACGAGCATCTTGCCTTCGAGGCCGATGTCGACGACACCCGCCCGCTCGGACCACAATCCGGCGAGACAAGCCGCGAGAAGCGGAATGGACAAGCGCAATGCGGAATCGAAAATGGTGGCGAAGCTACCGAGATCCATGAT
>NZ_JBFUKD010000265.1:0-4762 GCF_056401005.1 Microvirga sp. P4_G7
GAGCGGGCCGTTCCAGACCAGCGTCCTGGCATCGTTGATCGCGGAATTGATCCGTTCTACCGATTGCGAGCCGACATCGAGAATCATCAGGTCGTCGGGAACGGCGTCGATGCCGTAGGTGTGGTTTTCGGCATTGGCCTTGAATTCGCGGGCGCAGACGCCGTCGACCGGCAGAATGATGGCGCAATTGGCTTCGCGCGCCTTCTCGATGATGCGCAGAGCCGTCGCCGCGAGATCCTTTTCCGCCAGCGATCTTCCGACGTTCAGGCCCGTCGCGTGGATGAAGGTGTTGGCCATCCCGCCGCCGATCACCAGCGCATCGACCTTCCGCACGAGATTTTCGAGCAGATCGATTTTCGTCGACACCTTCGCGCCGCCGACGATCGCGACGACCGGACGGGCCGGGGCTTCGAGACCTTTGGTCAGGGCATCGAGCTCCGCCTGCATGGTGCGTCCGGCAAAGGCCGGCAGCACGCGGGCGAGCCCTTCGGTCGAGGCATGCGCGCGGTGCGCAGCCGAGAATGCATCGTTGACGTAGATATCGCCGAGTTTCGCCAACGCGGCGACGAAATCCTTGTCGTTCTTCTCTTCGCCCGCATGAAAGCGAGTGTTCTCGAGGAGCAGGACGTCGCCGTTTTTCAAGGCCGCGACGGCCTTCTCGGCCGCTTCGCCGATGCAGTCGTCGGCAAAAGCGACGGTCTTCTTCAGGTGCTTGGCGACGGCATCCGCGATGGGCCGCAGACTCTCTTTCGGATCGCGGCCTTTCGGTCGCCCGAAATGGGCGAGAAGAATGACCTTCCCGCCCTTGTCGGCGATCTCATGAAGAGTCGGAAGGATGCGTTCGATCCGCGTCGCATCCGTGATCTTGCCGTTTTCCATCGGAACGTTCAGGTCCACGCGGACCAGAACGCGCTTACCCTTGACGTCGGCCTGGTCGAGCGTATGGAAAGCGGTCATCGACAGTGCCCTCAGATCAATTTGGCGAACGCGACGGCCGTGTCGGCCATACGGTTCGAGAAGCCCCATTCGTTGTCGTACCAGGACAGCACGCGCACGAAGTTGCCGTCCATGACCTTGGTCTGGTCGAGGTGGAACGTCGAGGACGCCGGGTTGTGGTTGAAGTCGATCGAAACGTTGGGCTGGTCGGTGACGTCGAGGACACCCTTCAGCTCCTGCGCGGCGGCGCGCTTGATCGCGGCGTTGACCTCGTCGACCGTGGTGTTCTTCTTCGCGATGAACTTGAAGTCGATCACCGAAACGTTCGGGGTCGGAACGCGGATCGAGGTGCCGTCGAGCTTTCCGTTGAGCTCCGGCAGCACGAGGCCGACGGCCTTGGCGGCGCCCGTGGAGGTCGGGATCATCGACAAGGCGGCCGCGCGGGCGCGGTAGAGATCCTTGTGCATCTGATCGAGCGAGGGCTGATCGTTGGTGTACGAATGGATCGTCGTCATGAAGCCTTTTTCGATGCCGAACGCATCGTGCAGCACCTTGGCGACAGGTGCCAGGCAGTTCGTCGTGCACGACGCGTTCGAGATCACCATGTGATCCTTCGTCAGCTTGTCGTGGTTGACGCCGTAGACGACCGTGAGATCGGCGCCGTCGGCCGGAGCCGAGACGATGACGCGCTTTGCACCCGCGGTCAGATGGGCCGATGCCTTCTCCTTGGACGTGAAGAAGCCTGTGCATTCGAGCGCGATGTCGACGCCGAGTTCCTTATGCGGAAGCTGCGCCGGATCCTTGATCGCGGTGACGCGGATCTTGTGGCCATCGACGACGATGAAATCACCCTCGACCTTCACTTCGCTCGGGAAGCGGCCGTGAACGGAATCGAATCGCAGAAGATGGGCATTCGTCTCGACGGGACCGAGATCGTTGATGGCGACGACCTGAATGTCCTTTCGGCCGCTTTCCGAGATGGCGCGCAGAATGTTGCGCCCGATCCGACCAAACCCGTTGATTGCGACCTTCACCGTCATTGCCGTTGCTCCCTTGATTCGGCTTACCTGCGGACAGGTATTTAGAGACTGGTAATTTAGAGATTGTGTGTTCTGAGGACTTTTTCAGCCACCGCCTCGGCCGTGATGCCGAAATGCTTGTAGAGATCCTTATAGGGCGCGCTCGCGCCGAAACCGCTCATGCCGACGAAAATGCCGTCCGGCCCGATGAGCGCGTCCCACCCGAAACGCACGGCGGCTTCGACCGCCACCTTGATCCGCGCATCTCCGATGATCTGGGCGCGCACCTTTTCCGGCTGAGCCAGGAACAGGTCGAGCGACGGCACGGATACGACGCGGACCGGGAAGCTCTGGCCGGCCAAAATTTTCTGCGCGGCGAGGGCGATTTCGACCTCGCTTCCGGATGCGAAGATCGTCGCCTGGGCCTTGCCCTCGGCGGGTGACAATTCATAGGCGCCGGTCGCGGACAGATTGCCGGCCGATTCCTTCCGGACCTGCGGCAGGTTCTGCCGCGTCAGGGCGAGCAGGCTCGGACCCTCGGTGCGCTCCAGCGCCAATTGCCAGCATTCAGCCGTTTCAATCGTGTCGGCCGGGCGGAAGACGCGCATGTTCGGCATCGAGCGCAGCGAGGCGAGGTGCTCCACGGGCTGGTGGGTCGGTCCGTCCTCGCCAAGGCCGATCGAATCGTGCGTCATCACATAGACGGCCGGAATGCCGGCGAGCGCGGCGATCCGCATCGCGGGACGTGCGTAGTCGGCGAAGACCAGGAACGTYGCGCCGGCCGGCACGAGGCCGCCGTGCAGGGCGATGCCGTTCATGGCAGCCGCCATGCCGTGTTCGCGAATGCCGTAATGGATATAGCGCCCGGCATAGGAGCCCGGCGAAATGGCGGTGAGGTTCTTGGTCTTGGTGTTGTTCGACGGCGTCAGGTCGGCCGAGCCGAGCACCAGTTCCGGCACCGCTTCGGTGATCACTTCGAGGGCGATTTCGCTCGCCTTGCGGGTGGCCACGTTTTGCGGCTCGGCGAACAGGCGGCTCTTCAATTGCTCGATGGCCTTGCCGAGCGCGGCCGGACGCACGCCCTTGATGCGGCGCTCGAATTCGGCGCGTTTCTCGGCGGGCAGAGCCTTCAAGCGGTCGGCCCAGCTCTTGCGATGACGGCGGCCCTTCTTGCCGGCTTTCGCCCAGGCGCTGCCGATGGCTTCCGGAATTTCGAAGGGAGCGCCCTTCCATCCGAGCGCCGCCTTCGCACCCGCCAGTTCTTCGGTGCCGAGCGGCTCCCCGTGCGCCTTCGAGGTGCCCGCCTTCTTGGGCGCACCGAACCCGATGGTCGTCTTGCAGGCGATGAGGGTCGGACGATCCGACTTCTGAGCGCGGGACAATGCGCGTCCGATGGCCTGGGGATCGTGGCCGTCGACGCGCACCGCGCGCCAGCCGGCGGCCTCGAACCGCTTCACCTGGTCGACCGAGTCGGAGAGCGAGAGCGGTCCGTCGATGGAGATGCCGTTATCGTCGAACAGCACGATCAGGCGGTTGAGCTTCAGGTGGCCCGCGAGCGCGATCGCCTCCTGGCTGATGCCTTCCATCAAATCACCGTCCGATGCCAGGACGTAGGTGCGGTGGTCGACGAGGTCGTCGCCGTACTCGGCGTTGAGCATGCGCTCGGCAAGCGCCATTCCGACCGCCGTGGCGAGACCTTGACCGAGCGGACCGGTCGTCGTCTCGACGCCGGGGGTCATGAAATTTTCCGGATGGCCGGGGGTCTTCGAATCGAGCTGGCGGAAACGCTTCAGCTCGTCGATGGTCATGCCCTTCACGCCGGTCAGGTGGAGCAGCGAATACAGCAGCATCGAGCCGTGGCCGGCAGACAGGACGAAACGGTCGCGATCCGGCCAGGTCGGCTCGGTGGCATCGTATTTCAGGAATTTCGTGAACAGCACCGTCGCGATGTCGGCGGCGCCCATGGGAAGGCCGGGATGGCCCGATTTCGCTTGCTCGACCGCGTCCATAGCAAGGACGCGCACAGCGTTCGCCAGATCGGAGTGGGTGACGCGATCGGCGGGGACGGTGTCTGGCACGGCTCTTGATCCACAAGTCTCGAGGCGACCCTTGAGGGGTCGTGTGTGTCGGGGAAAGGCGTGCGCTCCTTAACACGGGGGAGGGGCGAGTCAAAGGCTTGACGTTGCAGGCCAGCGCTTCGCGGGACCCACAGATCGAGGGCGTAGTGGTGGAATACGCGCCGATATCGGACGATCATTCTCCATGCCGGCTGGCGCCAAAACGTGATAGATTCCTACGATCCTGGCCAACGCGCCGAAAACCATTTCTCACTTTTCGGCATCATGCTCTAGTGTCGTTAACCGATTCCCGGGAGGCCCGATGACGCTAACGCTCGACGATGTGTTGAAGAGGCTCGAGAGCGCCGTCGGCCTTCTCGAAGCGTCGGTCGCACGTCGTCTCGAGGCGGAGAAGCGTAAGGGCGACCTCGAAACCGAACTCCAGATCATGCAGGACGACCGGGCCCGCCTCGCCGTCGAGCTCGACGGCGCGCTCACGAGCCTGCATCGCTACGAGACGGCGACCGACGATATCGGGCAACGCGTGCGCCAGGCGCTCGGGGCGGTCCATGCGGTTCTCGCGCAATCCGGTGAATACGAACTGGAGGAGGGTTCCTGATGGCGCAGGTCACGGTTTCGATCGCAGGTCGTTCCTACCGAATTGCGTGCGGTGACGGCGAGGAGCGTCATCTCGAGGGGCTGGCCGCGGGATTCGACGCCAAGATCGAGGAAATGCGCGCTGCGTTCGGC
>NZ_JBFUKD010000266.1:0-4742 GCF_056401005.1 Microvirga sp. P4_G7
GTCCAAGGCATTGCACCGATCCGCCCTCGAAGAGAACGAGGCCGGCAAGCGCTTTGAGAAATGTCGATTTTCCGGCGCCGTTAGGGCCGATGATGGTGACGATCTCGCCGGGCGAGACATCGACCGAAACATCGTGCACGATCGGCATTCCGCGGACATAGCCGGCGACCACATTCTTTGCGGCGAGGACGGGAGCCGTCATAGGTCGACGCCTCCAAGATAGGCGTCGAGAACGCGTTGGTCGGCCCTTACCCCATCCGCATCGCCTTCGAAGATGACACGGCCTTGCGCCATCACGATGATGGGATCGCAGATGCTCATCACCATGTCCATGTTGTGCTCGATGATGAGAAAGCCGACGCCGCGCGCATGCAGGGCGACGATTTTGTCGATCAAGGTTTCGAGCAGCGCTGGATTGACGCCGGCGGCCGGCTCGTCGAGCAAGATGAGCTTCGGATCGGTGATCAGCACTCGCGCGAGTTCGAGCAGTTTCTGCTGCCCGCCCGACAACTGACCGGCGAGGTCCTGCGCCTTGGCGGCAAGGCCGGTGAAGCCGAGTACCTCCATGGCGCGCTCGCGGATCTGTCGTTCCTGCTTTTGAACGGCACCGATGGAAAACCAGTTGTTCCAGAAGCGCTCGCCGGTCTGATCGAGAGCTGCCAACATGACATTCTCGACGACCGTCATTCTCGGGAATGGCCGCGGGATCTGGAACGTGCGCGCGAGCCCGGCTCTGAAGATACGATCGGGGCTTTTTCCGTCGATGCGCTGTCCATCAAAGCTGATCTCGCCGGTATCTGGGCTGAGCGCCCCTGCGATCAAACCGAACAACGTGGTCTTGCCGGCGCCATTGGGGCCGATGAGCCCGGTCATTGTTCCGGGCTGAACCGAAAGGCTGATGCCGTCGACGGCCCGCAGCGCGCCGAAACTGCGCACGACGTCACGCACATGGAGAACAGGCTTGCTCATGTGATCATAAGATCACGCAAATTTTTCTCTGAAAAGGTTTAAGTATAAAATAGTTTCTCGATTTTTGAGCAGCGCTGCTACAAAATCGGGCCGTGTCTCGTTCAATTGGCAGGCATGGATGTGAGGCCCGCTGGGGACGCCATCTGTGGAGAACAATATGACTTCGACTTTAGGCCATATGGTCACCAGGCACGTGAACGCTCCCGCCGACGGCGCCTTCGCCTATCTGTGTGACCCGATCAAACTCGGACGATGGTCGCTCGGATGTTTCGATACCTCGCTGGACGAGGCCGCGAAGCTGCACACGGGATTGTCGTTGTTCGATGGCGGACGCGGATGGTTTCGCATTGAGCCAGACCCAGCGCATCGGTTGATCGATTATTGGGTCGGCACACCCAGCTCTCTTTCGCACCGCATTTCTGCGCGCGTCATCGAAGGTGGGACAGTGGGCTATTCCGATGCGTCCTGCCTGATCATGCTCAGCGCCTGGCGTCCGCAAATGATGGACGCGGACCGGTGGGAGCGACTCTGCGCATCCCATGAGGCGGAGATCTGGCTCATCAAGGCGCAAATCGAAACGGAATTCAACGGCGGCGCCGGCCGTTGAGGCCCGGCGTCGCTGATCAGAGGATCAATGCTTGCCTTCGAGCAGGAAGAAGGGGCGTCCGAGGCGGCCTTCGATCCGGATGTAACGGTCGAGACGCACGCCGTTGGACGTGCGGCGAACGCATTGAATCATGGCCGCGAACACTTCGAGCGACGGAATTTCGAAGATCAGATACCAGGTGAAATCGGGCGCGCCCGGCTGRCCGACCATGAACAGATCGTCGTCAATGGTGGCCAGAACCTTTGCTCCCATCTCGCGCCATTCCTCGATCATTTCCTTGAAGCGCGGAAGAACTTTCTCACGGCGCTCTTCGTCGGACGCCTCGAACCAACCGTTTGTGGCCGCTCCCAGAAGGATGACGCGGTACGGTTTGGGGACTTCCGGAGCAACGAAATCGACAGCCATGGGATCGCCTTTCAGATCGGTACAGGAAAAGATGTGCGCCTAGCGCATGAAGACGCCGCCGTTGATGTCGAGCGTCGTGCCGGTGACGAAGCCGGCGGCGTCCGACGCGAGATAGACCGCGGCGGCGCCGACTTCATGATCGGAGCCGAGACGCCCGACCGGGATCGTCCGCGCGAGGCCCTCCACTTTTTCGGCCGGCATGACTTTCGTCATGGGACCTTCGATGGCAGCCGGTGCGATGGCGTTGACGGTGATGCCGCTGCCTGCCAGTTCCTGGGCAAAGCATTTCGTCAGCACGATGATGCCGGCCTTCGAGGCCGAATAATGGGCGCCGGCGACGACGCCTCCGCGCTGCCCCGCCAGCGAACTGAGATTGATGATACGGCCGGATTTCTGCTGGCGCATATGCCGTCCAGCGACGCGGCATCCGAAGAACACGCCGCGCAGATTGACGGCCAGAACGTCGTCCCATTCCGCAGCCGGAATATCCCACACGGATTTGGAAATCGTCATCGCAGCGTTGTTGACGAGGATGTCCAGACGGCCGAAGCGGGCGATCGTGTCATCGACGCTCGCGGAAAATGCATCCTCGTCCCGCACGTCGAGAACTGTGCCGATGGCGGATGTACCCTGAGCGTCGAGCGATTTTGCCGCAGCGTCGACCTCGGCGTTGATATCCGCGAGAACGACCTTTGCGCCAGCCTCGCGAAAGGATCGTGCGATGCCGAGCCCAAGTCCCTGCGCGGCGCCCGTCACGAGCGCGACCTTGCCCTCTAACGGCCCAGAAGCATTGCTCATCGCCAAGTCCCCCAGCTGAGTATTGGTATGTTTACATTACCAAATACGGCTGTCAAACTACCGCTTACACTTTTACTGCCGCCTTTCCAGGCGCGCCAAGGCTTAAGCAATGCATGCGGATCTGATTGAAACTTTGAGGACCGAACTGGGTGAGGCCGTCGTGTTCGGTAACGACATTCCAGAACGATTCCACGCCGATTGGAGCGGGCTCGAACCCGTGCGTCCGCTCGCTTTGATCAGACCGCGCAGCACTGAAGAGGTGTCGGCCGCCCTCAAGATCTGCAATCGGTATTCCGTGCCAGTGGTCCCGCAAGGTGGACTCACAGGTCTCGCCGGCGGTGCGCAACCGATTGCGGGCGGCGTCGCTCTCTCGCTCGATCGCATGTCCGGCATCGAAGAGATCGATCCGTTCATGGCGACGATGACGGTGCTCGCAGGAACGCCTCTCGGTGTGATCCAGGCAGCGGCGGAGGAGAACGGCTTGTTCTTCGGGCTCGATCTCGGCGCTCGCGATTCCTGCTCCATCGGCGGCAATATCGCGACCAATGCAGGGGGTAATCGTGTCATCCGCTACGGGATGGCGCGCGACCACATTCTCGGTATCGAGGTCGTCTTGCCCGATGGCACGATCATGCGATCGCTGAACAAGATGCTCAAGAACAACGCCGGTTACGATCTCAAGCAATTGTTCATCGGATCCGAGGGGACGCTCGGTATCGTCACGCGGGCCGTCCTGCGTCTTCAGGCTCGACCGGCTGCGATATCCTCGGCATTCTGCGGCTGCACAGATTTCGACGCGGTGCTTGCGCTTCTCAAGACGTCCCGCACGCGGCTTGGTTCGTCGTTGTCCGCATTCGAAGTCATGTGGCCGAGCTTCTACGACTTCATGACGAGCGGATTGCCGGACCTGCGCCGGCCGTTCGCGGAAGCCCACGGGGTGTATGTGCTGATCGAAGCGAGCGGCTTTGACGCGGCGCGAAATGCCGAGCTGCTCGAAGCTGTTCTGGGCGATGCGCTCGAGAACGGCGCGGTCTCGGACGCGATCGTCGCCACGTCCGAGAAGGACGCCAAGGATCTCTGGGCGGTGCGCGAGAGCGTCTCCGAATACAGCCGTCTCATGGGTCCGCTGACCGCGTTCGACATCGGATTGCCCGCGAGCGTGACCGGCGCCTTCGTCGTCGAGATGGAACAGGCGTTCAAGGACCGCTGGCCGGACGCAATTCTTCTCAGCTACGGTCATATCGGCGACAGCAACCTGCATCTCGTCTCCAACATTCCGTCCGCCGGCGCACACCAACCGCATGATGAAATCGCCGAGCTCGTCTACGGTGCGGTCGGCCGCGCTGGAGGATCGATTTCGGCGGAGCATGGCATCGGATTGCTCAAGAAGCCTTATCTCGCCTATTCGCGCAGCCCGGAAGAGCTCGAGCTCATGGCGCTTCTCAAGCGCATGCTGGATCCGAACGATATTCTCAACACCGGCAAGGTTCTCTCCCTCTAAAGGTGCGCTCCATGGCTCGGGCCTTCACGAGAAGCAGACAGGTCGACAAGGCGCTCTCGATCGCCGAATTGCGTCACATGGCGCAGCGACGCTTGCCGGCGTTCGTGTTCGAGTATCTGGAAGGGGGAGCGGAGGACGAGGTGACGCTCCAGCGCAATCGGGCGGTGTTCGACGAGCTGGCGTTCATTCCGAGAACATTGGTGAAATGCGGTGCGGTCGATCCTGCAACGAACCTGTTGGGACGCGCGACTCCCCTCCCGATTCTGATCGCCCCCATGGGATTTTGCGGCTTGTTCGCCCGGCAAGGCGATCTCGCCCTCGCGCGGGCGGCGGCCGCCTTCGGCATTCCGTTCGTGCAGAGTACGGTGTCCAACGCGGCCGTTGAAACGATCGGCACGGTGGAAAATCTGCGCCATTGGATGCAGCTCTATGTCTTTCGCTCGAAAGCCTTCATGGAAAGTC
>NZ_JBFUKD010000267.1:0-4741 GCF_056401005.1 Microvirga sp. P4_G7
GAAATGGGATGCCGAGGTGAAGTCGGCTGCCAAGCAAAAAATAGGCGGGACAGTCGATCAGGCCGGGCGCGTTGCGCGGCCTTTTTATTGCCCGAAGGCTAGCCTTTCGTCCGGCGAGGCTCTATGGCCGCATCCATGTTATTGCCTTAGACTGCCGGCGTCGCAGAAGGGAAAGCCATGTTTACTCTCGAAATCTCAGGCAAGGCGATTGCCGTCACCAATGCCGATGAGGACCAAGCCCAAGAGCTTTTCATGAGCGAAGGCTTCAAGGACGACCTGGTGTCGTTCACCTGTGAGACCAAGCCTCTGTGGGACGGTGCCGCTGCCCTGAAGATCCGCCGGTCGTCCGAGGACGAGATCGAAGCCTTCGACGACGCTCTCGACGGGGACGAGTTCGAGGATGAGGAAGAGGCGGACGAAGACGGCGAAGAAGGCATCGACGTCGTTTTCCTTGTGGAGATCGACGGAATGGGCGATAACGCCTGAGCGGGCCACCCCCATCGTTCAAGCCGAACCAAGCGGCTGAAGAGCGGAATCGCCACCGAGTCCGCTCTTATTTTTATTGAGCATGATCCTCAAGAGCCGACCAAAGGCATTCGGATCTGGCTCCGAAGGAACGGCTCCGCCGTAGACACATGCCCTTTCCAAAAGCAAATCCCAGCCTCGAGCGTGCCCTCGCCGATCGTGGCTATCAAGAACCCACGCCCGTTCAAGCCGCCATCCTCCAGGCAGACGCCCGGGACCGCGACTTGCTCGTCTCCGCCCAGACCGGCTCCGGCAAGACCGTCGCCTACGGCCTCGCTTTGGGTTCGACCCTGCTCGGCGACGCCGAACGGCTGCCGCCGCCAGCAGAACCTTTGGCCCTGATCATCGCGCCGACCCGCGAGCTCGCGCTCCAGGTCCATCGCGAACTCATTTGGCTCTATGGCCCCGCTGGAGCGCGGGTCGCCTCCTGTGTCGGCGGCATGGACGTCCGTCGCGAGCAGCGCGCCCTCGCCGACGGCTGCCACATCGTCGTCGGGACGCCGGGACGCTTGCGCGACCATTTGGAGCGCGG
This sequence comes from Microvirga sp. P4_G7, assembly GCF_056401005.1. Taxonomy (NCBI): domain Bacteria; kingdom Pseudomonadati; phylum Pseudomonadota; class Alphaproteobacteria; order Hyphomicrobiales; family Methylobacteriaceae; genus Microvirga; species Microvirga sp. P4_G7. Next base: position 1,058 of record NZ_JBFUKD010000267.1, read on the forward strand.
CCGGCTCGACACGTCGAAATTGCGCGCAGTCGTTCTCGACGAAGCGGACGAGATGCTCGATCTCGGCTTTCGCGAGGATCTCGAGTTCATCCTCGACGCCACGCCGCAGGAGCGTCGTACGCTTCTCTTCTCCGCCACCATCCCGCGCAACATCGCCGCGCTCGCCAAGCGTTACCAGCGCGACGCGGTCCGGATCGATACGCTGGTGCAGAACCAACCGCACGGCGACATCGAGTATCGCGCCGTGCGCATTGCGCCGAACGAGATCGAGCACGCCGTCGTCAACGTCCTGCGCTACTTCGAAATGCGGGGCGCAATGGTGTTTTGCTCCACCCGCGAGACGGTGCGCCACCTCAGCGCGAGCCTCACCGAGCGCGGCTTCTCGGCCGTCGCCCTGTCCGGCGAGCTGACGCAGAACGAGCGCACCAACGCATTGCAATCGCTCCGCGACGGCCGTGCGCGGGTCTGCGTGGCAACCGACGTCGCGGCACGCGGCATCGATCTTCCAGACCTCGGTCTCGTCATTCACGCCGATCTGCCGAACGATCACGAAACGCTCCTACACCGTAGCGGGCGCACCGGACGTGCCGGGCGCAAGGGCGTGTGCGTGATGCTCGTGCCCTACACGCGTCGCCGCAAGGCCGAGCGACTGGTTGACAGCGCCGGTGTCGACGTCACCTGGGGTGGCCCGCCTTCCGCCGCGGACATCCGTCAAAGAGACCAGGAGCGTTTGCTCAAGGACCTGACAGTCGCCGAAGAAGCGACCGAAGAGGATCTCAACCTGGCGCGCGCCGTGCTTGCCCAGCGTTCCCCCGTCGAGATCGCATCCGCACTGGTGCGCTTCCACCGCGCGAAGCTTCCGGCACCGGAAGAGATGTTCGACGCCGGAGCAGAGCGCGAGCCGCGTGTCCGCAAGGATAAGCGCGAGCGCCAGACGGACCGCGAACGCGGTGGCGATCGCAAATACGCGCCTTCATCGGACAGCGACTACGGCTCCTCCGAGGACATGGTGTGGTTCCGCATGAGCGTGGGACGCCGCAACAACGCCGACCCCCGTTGGCTGTTGCCGATCATCTGCCGCCTCGGACACGTCACCAAGAAGGAAATCGGGTCGATCAAGATTTTCGACCGTGAGACCAAGTTCGAAATCGTGCAATCCGTCGCGTCGCGTTTCGCATCTGCCGTGCGTAAGACCAACGACGAGGATATTCGGATCGAGCCGGCGACTGCGGCCGGTGGTGGCAGTGGTGGAGGCGGCGCTCACGAGAGCCGCAAGCACCCGGCCGGCGATCGGAAGCCAGGCTCCTTCGGCAAGAAATTCGCCGGCAAGGGTGGCCCTCCGCGCCCCTATGGCGACGACCGGAAAAAGGGCGGCGATAAGCCTTTCGGAGGCAAGAAGAACAAGAAGCGCGCGGCTCCCAAGGCGTAGCACCGCCAAAGCGGCGATCCCGCCGGAGCGTTGCGCATCATCCGCCGTCTGGCGGCTGCCGCGTTGCTCCGTCGGAGTCCTTGCGCTTCAGCATCATCTCGCGGGTGCGGGCGTCGAGATCGTCGAGATCCTGTCGCAATTGCTCCAGAGAGAATCGCAACGCATAGAGGCGAGCGACCGCTTCCGCCGGTAACGGCTCCAGGAAATGCTCGCCCCGCATCGTTTCCATCTCGCCGACCAACGCGGCGAGGCTCTCGTCGAACGCCGTGGCGCTGGGCGGTGACCCGCGCATCTGCAACGCATCGGCAAGCGCAACGAGAAAGGTCTGCGCCGCGTCTCTGATCTGGGCGATGCACGTCGCGAGCCGCACCCGGATCCGTTCGTCGAGCGGCGATGCCGCCGCACGCCCGATCATCACGAAATCGTGCCGGACCCGATAAAGCGTTCGCACCAGCGGTTCAGGATCGGGCGCATCGGTGAGATGGCTCTTTCTCTCGCGCGCCGCCTCGTCGGCGGCGCTTTCCACCTGCTTCAGGGACGCACGAATGCGTGCGTGGAGCGCCGGCGTACCAATCGCGCCGGCATCCGCGAGGACGCCATTCAGGAGYAGCGTCACGAGCTCTGCATTCAACCGTACCACCTGTGCCGCCGCTTCCGTCAGCAGCGTATGCGCGCGCGACGGGAGGATCAGGAGCGCGACCGCCACACCGACCAGATTGCCGAGCGTGATTTCAAGCACCCGGTCGATCGCCGACACGACGGGGCCCAGCGTATGCGCGGAGGTCGGCAGAAGCACGATCAACGCCGTGATGGGCGCGACGCGAAAGCTCGTCTTGATCGAGGCCAGCAGCGCGAGCGGCGCCAACGCGATGACAATCGCCGTCCCCAATTGCCATGACGAGGCATGGGGAACGAAGGCCGAGACCACGGCGCCGTAGATCGCTCCGGCAAATGTTCCGAGAAACCGGTCGATGGCGGCCTTCAGCGAGCCGCCAACGCTCGCTTGCATGACGATCACCGCCGTGATCACAGCCCAGTACCCCTGTGGCAGCACGAGGAGTTGCGCCAGCGCGAAGGCGATCGCGCCGGCAATCGTCACCCGGAACGCGAGCCGAAAGTCGGCCCGCCGCTTTCCGAGCCACTCGCCTGTCCGGTGCATGCTCTCGACGAAGGTCACTCATCGTCTCCGGTCGTTCGTCCGATCGAAGATAGCGGTGTTGGTGCATTTCGACGAGAGCGGGCCACGCGCTACGAGGCACGAAGCGGAATGGTCGCGCAGATATGGCTCGGCGGCCGCCGCTTTCCTTTCGTCGCGCCGACCTCGATCATCCCGCCGCGTGCCTGGACGAGTGACGCGATCACGCGCATTCCAAGTCCCCTGGCGGCCGTCGTCACTTCGAAATCGTCCGGGAAACCGGCGCCGTCATCCTCGACGGCCAACGACACGCTTGCGTCTTCTCTTTGGATACGGACCCGTATGGCGCCCGCTCCGTACTTGAACGAATTGGTCACGGCTTCGGCGGCAATGAGCCCGAGCGCCATCAGAGCATCGGCTTCCACCGTCAATTGACCGACGCCGGCGTCCTCCAGAACGATACGCCGTTCACTGTTGGTGCCCAACGCTTTCTGCAGATCGGCGACGACACCACCGATGTAATCGCGCAGATCACCTTCGATCACGGATCCGACCTGATGCAGTCTATGATGCAGCGTTCCGATCGTGCCGATGCGCGCGCACGCATCGCGCAGATGAACCCGGACGTCTTCGCAATCCGCACCCCGGGCCTGCAGCGTCAACAAACTCTGGACGAGCTGCAGGCTGTTGGCGATCCGGTGATGGACTTCGCGCATTAGCAGCTCCTTTTCCGCGAGAAGGCGTTCACGCTCCATCTGCAGACGACGCTGCTCGGTGACGTCGCGCGCGATCACCATCGCAGCGCGTCCACCGAGACCCGGCATCGGCGTTGCCGCGACCTCCACATGCACTTCCGAACCGTCGTGCCGTTTCCAGATCTCATCGACGAGCGGCCGGTCGCTGACATCGTGCATCTGCCGGATGCGCTCCTCCACCAATGCGCGCGAGGACGGAGCGACGAAATCAAGCAGGAGCCGTCCCACCACGTCTTCGACGCGCAAGGCGCCGACGAGGCTCGCCATGGCGATGTTGGCAATCAGGATCGCTTCGCCGTTGTGGACGATCAGCGCATCCGGACTGAGCTCGATGAGCGTGCGATAATCGCCCGCATGGGTGGAAG
>NZ_JBFUKD010000268.1:0-4732 GCF_056401005.1 Microvirga sp. P4_G7
GATCAGCGAAGCGATGTCGATGTCCGCGCCGGCAGCGAGCACCCGCCCTTGCCAAACCGCAAGCGCCTCGACAGTTCCCTCGTGGCGGCCGCACCAAATCGTTCCGTTGCGCAGGACGAGATCCGCCTTCGGCAGGGCGGTGGCGTGCTGACCGGCGGACACACGCTCGCTTAGTTTAGACATTTGCATTTCCCCCTGAACACAAGTTTGCACAGGCGGACCCGATGTGGAAATCGGAATCTGCAACCCGAAACGAAATGGATACGCTGTATCGAATTTGGTGACAGCACCTGCTGTCGGAGCGCTCAGCGCACGGCTGGAACGATGATTTCACCTGCGTGGCAGCCGTCTCGATCGATGGTCGGACATTGCCGGAAGTTGCGCAGATCGCGATCGAGGCAGATGCGGATCTCGTCGAGCACGCGCCTCTTGCAAGAGACGGCCATCATATCGGTGCGTAATCCCGGATTGACGGCAACGAACGCACGCTCGATTTCCAACGGCAGAACCTTGGTGTCGACCGCCGTCTTAGCGAAGGCCTCGGGGATGTTCACTTTGTCTCGCGCCGCGCGGACGAGGCGGAAATACTCGCCCGGGCTCACGCCCGAACAAGCGCCGTGCTTACGCCACTGGTAGCGGCCCAAGCCGTCCTCCGGAAAAAGGCCCCGCGATTCGGCCGTCACCATACTGGAAATGAAGCGGCCTTCGGGCCGGCAAAAAACCGGATAGTTCCGCTCGTTCTGCGGCCACAAGCCGTGCACGACGAATCGCTGGCCACTCCCTGCCTGACATTGATCGCGACGTCCGGCATCGCTGGCGATTTCACAGAAGCCGGGCGACCAAGAAAGAGCAAGGACGAAGAAATCGAATTGCCCGGGCGGGGCGCCGCGAATCTCCGTGTCCTGCGCAAGAGCCGCGCTCGAGAGCAACCATAGCGCAGCCGCGAAAAGGCGGCGCGCCATCGATGTCACGGAAGTGCCTGCTTGCATTGCGGCGCGTAGGCGTAATTGTGGTCGAGCCCTTCGACGCACCACTCGGTGCCCCAGGTAGCGCCAAGGAATCCCAGATCCTCGCGGATGGAATAGTTGATCCGGCGCCTATGGCCGTCCGACGTCGTCACCGTGCCTGAGCAGAAACGGCGGGGGATAAGGTCGAGACCCCACGGTCGCCATGCAATCTGACGAACCGTCTCAAAGGACAAGATCGACAGAGCCGTGTTCCAGAAGCGGTCTTCCTTGATCGCGAATCGGGTCGAGATGTTCTGCAGAACGAAGGGATCTTCGCAGCCGGGCAGATTGGCATTGTAGGGAATGTCGCGCTGCTCAGCCGGCGTGATCTCGCTGGCGAGCACCGGGGTGCAAACCAATGCACAAGAGACGAAAGCCGCCAGCCACTTCATTTGACTGCTCCATGCAGAACTTGAAACTTATCAGGACCATGTGAGTACGGGAGCCGAAGGTCAAGGCTCCGCGGACGGGATGCTCAATAGATTCCGTGCCCCGTGGTCAGTTGGGACCTCGGTGGAGGCATGGGAGCGGGAACCGGCTGGAGTGACAAGGGAGCGGCATAGGCCTGGTTCGGGCGCGACTGGGGGGGCGGCGGGCTGGAGGACGTTCCGGCTCGAGGCAGATCGGCGGCGTAACCCACCGTCGGAGCCCGCGCGGGCGGTGCGGCGAGCGGTGCGGACGGTGCCGGCTCGGGCGTGCGATATGTCATCGGCGCCCCTTCGACCGGGATATCCTCCTCGACGTCGGTCGCTGGCAAATCCGCCGAAGCGCCTGCGCTCATGAGAATCTGCTTGGCACTCTCGGGGTCGATCCGCGGAGTGAATTTCAGAATGGGCTTGCAGATCGAGCGGTCGCCGCGCGGATTGTGACGCGCGAGATCGAGATGCAGGTGGTCGTAATGGAACGGGTCGGCGCCAGGGCCGAGGACGGTCGTAAAATGCCGGCAAGCGCCGACGAAGACTTCGCGAAGGAAGTCCTGCTCCGAGGGATCACCCTTCCACCCTTTTACGACGGTAACCTCGCGACCATCGGCCAGGATGAAAGCCATCACGTCCATGGCGTTGCCGAATGCGTGTTCCGAGGTCTTGGCGCCACTCTGGTTATTGCGCGGCCGGCACGAATAACTGCCGGCCTTCAGGTCTGCCAACGGGACGCCGAAGTAGAGGATGGTCGCGGGCTTCACCACTTCCTCGAGCCAGGTATCGATCTGCGGGATGATCGGACAGGCCAGCGTCACCTTGGATTTGACCCCGATCGAACCGGTGGAGAAAGCAGATACCTTGAACGGATGGTCCATCCCGCACGCGCCGGGCCCGTCGATCTTCTGGCTGAGCGACATATAGGCGGATGGCTGAACCATACGCTGGGCGAGGCAGGCCTCTTCGGCTTGCGTGCGCCAGGGTTCGCGCTGTTCGAAACGGAACAGCCCGCAACCTGTAAGCCCTAATCCCACGAGCGTGAGGACAATGAACGCAACTAACCCACGGCGCATGAGCCGAAACATGCGCTAGCGCGCGTAAATAACTCGTCAACAAAGAGATTTTCGCAGCAACACTTCTGGTGAGTGGCATAGTGACAACCAGAAAGCGGCCCTTGCGCGTTCCGTCGGCACTTCCGCGTGCATAACGAAAGTCTAACACGGGCTAATAGTTCAGCAGAGAGACCTCAAGACCACGGTAAAACGGCAGTATTCCACATCAATACAAAACGTTAAATCATTAGAAACCAACATCATGTTGGCGTTGCTGAAAGGATGCCTAATAGACGCGCTTCTCATCCCCCATTCGTTTTGCTAGGCTGACCCTCCCCATTCATGGAGGAGAGCCTGAATGAGTTTGATTGCGAATTTCGATTGGGCCTCAAGATGGAGCGTTTTGGCGGTTTGCGCCTCGCTCACATTCGTCACCGCCATCATTGCGGGCGTGCTTTAATTTGACATCGAGGGGCGCGCACGACGCGCCCCTTCATTTCCAGCGATCGACCGCCGCGTCGTCCGCGTCTTTCGCCCCCACCCAGGATCCGACCCTGCCCCCCGCCAGATGCTCCCGTTTCCAGAACGGAGCGCGGGTTTTCAGATAATCCATCAGAAATTCGGCCGCCTCAAAGGCCTCACGTCTGTGCACCGACGTTGTGACGACGAGAACGATCGGCTCACCGGGAACGACTCGTCCATGGCKGTGGATGATCGTCGCCCCCAGCAGAGCCCAGCGCCGTTCTGCCTCCTCGGCCACGCGGGCGATCTCCGCTTCAGCCATGCCCGGATAATGCTCCAACTCGAGGGCAGCCAGCGTTCCGGCCTCGTCGCGGCAGAGGCCGGTGAAGGTCACGAGCGCGCCGACGTCCTTTCGTCCAGCGGTAAGAGCGGCGGTCTCCGCCGTCGCATCGAAAGGTTCTGCTTGTATCCGAATGGTCGTGATCATCGATTGTCGCTTCCGCGGCTTGAACGGACACCCTCGAGGTGCGCGATCATCCGCCCGTCATCGGCGGGAAGAACGCAATCTCCCTGGCATCGGCAATGCGCGCCTGCGGTTTGACGTGAACATGATCGATGGCGGCGCGAATGACACCTTCGTTCTCGAAAGCATAAGCGTATTCCTCGCCGCGCGCTTTGAGCCAGTCCATCAGGTCGGCAATCGTCTCGATCTCCGCGGGCAGCGCCACATCCTCATCCGCCTTGCCGATCCGTTCGCGAACCCAGGCGAAATAGACGAGTTTCACGCGACTAGTCCTGGATGACGTGTTTGATGCCGGTCTTGAAGTAGTCCCAGCCCGTATAGATCGTCAGGATGGCCGCCAACCAGAGCAAAACCGTACCGATGAGGATCGTTCCTGGAAGAACCGTTTCGCCCGCCGGCCCCGCGATCAGAAAGCCGAGAGAGAGCAACTGAAGCGTCGTCTTCCATTTGGCGACGCGGCTGACCGGGACGCTGACGCGCAGTTCGGCGAGGAACTCGCGAAGGCCCGAAACCAGAATCTCGCGGCAGAGAATGACGATCGCCGCCCACAAACCCCACCCGTGAATGGTGCCGTCAGCCACCAACATCAGAAGGCTGGCGGCCACCAGAAGCTTGTCGGCGATCGGGTCGAGCATGCGTCCGAGGGCGGATTGCTGTGCGTAGGCCCGGGCGAAATAACCATCGAAATAGTCAGTGATGGCCGCCAGGGCGAAAACGCCGAGGGCAGCCCAGCGCGACCAATGGTCCTCCGGCCAGAACATCAAGGCGACGACGGCTGGCACGGCGACGAGCCGGCCGTAGGTCAGCATGTTTGGAAGATTGAAGGCCTTCGACCTTTGCATGGGGGAGGCTGCACTCATGGTTAAGGGAGGAAGCATGCTCGCATTTTGGCGTCAACCAAAATGGTAGCGTCGGAAAGAGCATTCGCAAGGGAATCACGGTAATTTTATTGCACGATGTTACCCGCGTTCATGGAAGAAGTCGTAAACGGCTCGTGCCGTGGCTGCGTTGACGCCGGGCGTTTTCATCAAATCCTCGAGCGCCGCACGCTGAATTGCCTTCACGGTTCCGAAATGATGCAGGAGCGCACGTTTCCGCGAGGGGCCGATGCCGGCGATTTCATCGAGAGGATTTTTCGTCATTTCGCGTTTGCGCTTGGCGCGATGCGAACCGATGGCGAAACGATGGGCCTCGTCGCGCAGACGCTGCACGAAATAGAGCGCCGGGTCGCGTGGCGGCAATTTGAACGGCGGCTGGCCGACTTTGAAG
>NZ_JBFUKD010000269.1:0-4729 GCF_056401005.1 Microvirga sp. P4_G7
ATGCTGCACAATTCCTTCGTCATCGGGACAGCCAAGAAAGCGGCCATGCCGGGCTGGATGACGGCGGGTAAGAGCGGGACCTCCCAGGAACATCGGGATGCTTGGTTCATCGGTTATTCCGGGTCGCTGGTCGCCGGAATCTGGCTCGGCAACGACGACAGCAGTCCCACGAAGCGCGTCTCCGGCGGCAATCTGCCGGTCGAGGTCTGGCACAATTTCATGAAGATGGCGCTGAAGGACCAGAAACCCGTGCCGCTGCCGGGACTGGACCGGATTTCGCCGGCCGACAACACGCCTGTCGCCAGCGCCGGGGGCAATCTCCCCGGCAGCCAGCGCGAGAGCGCTTGGATTCCGCCGGCCAACAAGCGCAGCCAGGGCAAGAACTTCTTCGAGCGCTTGTTCGGCCTCTGATCACCGTCTTCGACTTGTCATAACGTTGCGTTTGCGCCCGAGTACTCTTGCGAATTTGCATGAATGTGGACAACGCCCGCCATTTCCACGCTAAAGCGCCGCGGTTCGAAGGTAAACAATTGATAAATAGACAGTTTTAGCGTCTCGCGAAGACTCCCTCCACCATGGGTTGCGGCTCCCGTGGGTGATGCACCTCCTCGCCCGGGGAGCTGTGCCCTGTGATGGTTTAGCTATGATCTATTCCGTTGGCCCCTAAGCCTGGCCTCGAAAGCCTGGTCGTGGGTGTCCATCGACGGCGGCTGAGCGGGGACTGACATGACCAAATCCATTCTCGAGAACGAAATCGCGGACAATCTGGCCAAGATCGACGATCTTCTTGCCAATTTGCAAAAAACCGCAGCCAGAACCGCGGCCGAAACTGCAGCCGAGACCGCAGCCTACACCGCAGCGCGAATCGACGACCAATGGTCCGGATTTCACCCCGATCGCGGCAGGCACGACCGACACCGGGACAAGATGGCCGCGATGCTCGAGGACGAGGCGCGCGAGGCGTCTTCGCGGCCCGGCCTCGGGAAAGCCGCCGGCGGCGAACCGTCGGAATCTCCATCCCTCACGATGCTCGGAGTGATTCGCGGCGACGACGGCGACAACGATCTCGGCAGCCACGCTGCAACCACGGCGGCCACCATCTACGGCGGCATGGGATGGGACGTGTTGCGCGGAGGAACCGCCGGGGACCAGCTCTTCGGTGAAGACGACAACGATGTCCTCATCGGTTGGCGGGGAAGCGACACTCTCGATGGCGGCGACGGCTACGACACGGTGTCGTACGAGACGGAGACCGGCGGCCGCGGCGCCATCGTCAATCTCGGCGATTCCGACTGGACGTACGGAAGCGTCCTCTACCATTCCATGACCGGCGCCGACACGTGGGGTGATCGCGACACGTATCTCCAGATCGAATCGCTGCTCGGGTCCGCTTACGGCGACGTCATCAATGCGAAGGCCACCGCGGCGTCGCTCATGCTGTATGGCGGCGCGGGCAACGATACCCTCATCGGCGGCAATTCGGACGACATCAACGTCGACGACGACGATTACCTGATCGGCGGCGCTGGCGATGATACGTTCATCGACGGTATCGTCATGTACGAGGGCACGCAGGGCGTATCCGTCGATCTCGGAACCGGCCAGGCCACCGGCCAGGGCAACGATACGTTTCTGACCACGTATGACGGTAAGTTCTCGCCGATCCTTCATGTGATCGGCAGCGAGGGCAACGACGTTCTCAAGGCCGGCAATTGGAGCGTCACGCTCGAAGGCGGCGGCGGCAACGATATTCTCTACGGCAGCAACGGCTTCGACAGATTGTATGTGGGGTATTCGGGCGACACGACGGGCAAGGACACCGTCTACGGATCGGGCGGCAGCGACATCATCCTCGGCAATTTCAAAACGACGTTGAGCTACGAGACGTTCGCCGGATCGATCCGGGCGAATCTCGGATCGTCGATCGTCGACAAGCAAGCCATCGGCGGCGGCGTTCCCGGTGGTAGCGACCAGGCACAGGGTATCATGTCGCTGAGGGGCACCGCCTACGGCGACATCATCAACGGCAGTACCTTCGCCAATCATCTGGCCGGTCTCGGCGGCAATGACACCATCAACGGGGATGCCGGCAACGACACGCTCGACGGCGGTGACGGGGATGATCAGCTCTACGGCCTCTACGACAATGATTCGCTTGTCGGTGGCCTCGGCAACGACACCCTCGACGGCGGCACGGGCAACGACACCATGGTCGGTGGCGGCGGCGACGACGTCATGGTCGGCGGCCTCGGCAACGATGTTTTCTACATCGACGATCTCGGCGACTTGGTGTCCGAACTCAACGGTACGAGCGGCGGCGCCGACACCGCCTACATCTCGGTGAAGAACTTCGACGGACGCAAGCTCGGAAACATCGAAAACATCGTGCTCGTCAATGGCGGCAGCGTATCGGGGCAGAACGTGGCGCCGGTGATCGAGGGTGCGCCGGTCGCGGTATCGATCAGCGCAGTGGATACGGGCCTCGCGACACCGTTCTCCGGCATCACGATTGTCGACGACAGCCCGACCGTGACCGTCAAGGTGACGATGATGACGCCCGGAAGCGGGAGCTTCTTGAACACCGGCACCGGCAGCTACGATGCCGCCACCGGGATCTTCACTTTCAGCGGCGACATCGCCACCGTGCAGGCGCGCTTGAACGCCTTGCAGTTCGATCCGCGGGATCGGGACAATGCCCAGGTCGGGTCCATCGAGTCGACGCAGTTCAAGATCGAGGTGTTCGACGGTCTCGGGCTCGCGGCCGCGCCGAACACCAACATCTCGGTCAGCGCCGCGGCGGCGAACCGCGCACCGGGTCTCGGGGTGCCCTTCGAGACATACACCGTCTCGGACGCGGACGACGCCAATCTCGTCGCGCCGTTCGCACATGTCACGTTCAGCGAACCCAACGCCAACGACGTCGTGACCGTGACGATCACGCTCGATCAAGCCGCAAAGGGCGTCCTGGTTCCGACGAGCGGCGGCTCCTACGATGCCGCAACCGGGATCTTCACGGTGAGCGGCAATCTGCAATCGGTGACCGCCGCTGTTCACGCGCTCCGGTTCGACGCGACGAACCGCGATGGCGCGGTGAACGGCAGCATCGAGACCACGACGTTCGCGATCAAGATCCGCGACGCCGGCGGGCTGTCTCCGAGCGCCATTTCCAACATCAAGGTCGATTCCGTTCACGTGATCGGCGAAGTCAACCACGCACCGACCGCTCCCGCCTTGTCAGGCGGACGGATCGCCGAAACGGCGCTCGCCGGCGCCACCGTCGGCCTCCTCTCCGCGAGCGATGAAGACGGTCATGCGGTGTCCTTCACTTTCGCGCAGGCACGGGCCGATTCGAACGGCCTGATCAGCGCCAACGGCGCCTTCGAGATCGCCGGCGGAATCATCAAGGTCCGCGATGCGAGTCTGATCCAGGTCTCAAAGGACACCACTGCCACCTATGAGATCGTCGCATCCGACGGGCATGGCGGCGTCACGCCGGGCAACGTCGCGATCACTATCACGAACGTCAACAAGGCACCGACGCAACTCAGCCTGTCGAACGCCGTCGTCGCCGAACATTCGGCGGCCGGCACCGTGATCGGAACGCTCTCCGGACAGGATCCGGATGGCGATTCCCTGAACTACATGATGATCGAAAACGCGGGCGGACGGGTCGAGCTGGTCAACGGAGCCTTGCGCATCAAGGACAGCGCGAAGGCCGATTTCGAACAGCAATCGTCGTTCTCGGTCATCGTCGCAGCGACCGACGGTCAGAGTGTGCTCGCGAAGAGTTTCGTCATCTCGCTCACGGACGTGCGCAATGAGCTCGTCACGGGTAACGCAGGCGCCGACATGATCCGCGGCGGAACCGGCAACGACACGTTCAGCGGCGGTGCGGGCAACGATACCCTCGCCGGCGGCGGCGGGCAGGATGTGCTCACCGGCGGAACGGGCGCAGACGTGTTCTTGTTCGATGGGCGAGTCGAACTCATCAACCGGGACATCATCCAGGATTTCTCCGTCGAACAAGGGGACCGCATTCAGCTCTCCCGATCGGTCTTCAAGGCCTTCGGTGCGGCCGATGTGGGCATGCTCAACGCAAGCGCCTTCGCCGGCGGATACGCGCCGACGGATGCCAATGATCGCATCCTCTACGATCAAGGGACGGGCCGGCTCTATTACGACGTCGACGGCAACGGCACGGCGGGCTACGACGCGGCGCCGATGCTGATCGCGACACTCGCCACGAAGCCCGTGCTGACGAATGCGAGTTTCTACATCGTCTGACGCCGTCACGATAAGCGGGCATGGTCTGCTTGAGACGAGGACGATCGCTCGTCTCAAAAGCACCGTACCGGTGACATCGCGCCTGCGCTCGCGCAAGAGGCTTCGACTGCGCCTATCGCCGGCCCCCGGTCGTCACAAACAGAGCCAGGGCGAGGATTCCCGTCATCGCGATGGTGGCGGGGAGCGGCAGGGGCGATGTACCGAGCAAGCGGCCAAGGCCGATTCCGAGAAGCGCGGCAAAGGTCATCTGACAAATGCCGAGGAGGGATGAAGCCGCGCCGGCGCGATCGGGAAACGGCATCATGGCCGAGGCCATGGCCTGCGGCATAGTGAGGCCGACGCCGAGCCCGTAGATGGCCATCGGCGCGGTGATGACGAGGGATGACGGCACGCCGAGCGCGACCAGGGTGAACATCAGAATTCCGCCCGCGGCGAGAAAGCAGAC
>NZ_JBFUKD010000270.1:0-4720 GCF_056401005.1 Microvirga sp. P4_G7
CTATCGGGTGGCGAGCAACAAATGCTCGCCATCGGCCGCTCCCTCATGGCCCGACCAAAACTGATCCTGATGGACGAACCTTCGATGGGCTTGTCACCTCTCCTGGTGAAGGAGGTGTTCTCGATCATCCGACGCATCAACCGGGACCTCGGCGTCACTATTCTCCTGGTCGAGCAGAATGCCGGCGCGGCGCTGTCGGTGGCCTCGCACGGGTACATCATGGAGCAGGGGAAAATCGTGCTCGACGGCACCGCCGACGAACTTCGCGACAACGAGGACGTCAAGGAATTCTACCTCGGCGGCGCCGGCGAGCAGCGGCGAAGCTTCAAGAACCTCAAGAGCTTCAAAAGACGCAAGCGTTGGCTGTAATAGTTGAGGCGCAATCGACATTATATGCGATCGAGAGGCCATGGCACCTTCCTTTGATCACTTTGAAACGCGCGATCCGGCTGAAAGGGAGGCCGACCTTTTTGCTCGTCTCCCACCCGTCATTGCCTCTGCAATGCGTACGCCGGCGTATGCCGCAAGCCTCGCTGGTATAGATCCCGCAACGGTCGTCTCGCGTAAAGCGTTGGCGGCACTCCCCCTCCTGCGAAAATCAGACTTGCCTTCGCTTCAGACGTCCTCGCCACCATTCGGAGGGCTGGTCCCCGGTCCCCTTTCCTCCTTCTCCCGTCTCTTCACGTCGCCCGGCCCGATTTACGAGCCCGAAAGTCGGCGCAGCGACCCTTGGCGGATGGCGCGAGGGCTGTCGGCCGCAGGCTACCGTGAGGGCGACGTGGTTCTGAACACCTTCAGCTATCATCTGACGCCGGGCGGATTTATCTTCGATAGCGGCGCCAGAGCCCTTGGCTGCGCCGTGATCCCGGCAGGACCCGGCAACACCGAACAGCAACTCGAGCTGATCGAGGCCTACCGACCCGTTGCCTATTGTGGCACGCCTGATTTTCTCAAAATCCTGCTGGATGCTGCGACGACGACCGGAAAAGACATTTCCTCCATACGCCGTGCGCTCGTATCCGGCGCCGCCTTTCCCAAATCGCTCCAGGAAGAAATTGCCCTGCGCGGCATCGAAGCCTATCAAGCCTACGCGACTGCCGATCTCGGTCTGATCGCATACGAGACATCAGCGCGTGAAGGGCTGGTCGTCAACGAAGACCTGATTGTCGAGATCGTGCGACCAGGGACAGGCGATCCGGTTGCTGTTGGTGAGGTCGGCGAAATAACGGTGACGTCGCTCGAGTCGGATCGCCCCCTGATCCGGTTTGCGCTCGGCGACCTGACATGCGCCCTTCCCGGCTTCAGTTCGTGCGGTCGCACAAATATGCGCATCAAAGGATGGCTGGGCCGCGCGGACCAAACGACGAAAGTCAAGGGGATGTTCGTCAGACCGGAACAGATTGCCGAAATTGGGCGGCGGCACGCCAATCTGGGCCGGCTTCGCGTTGTCGTAACGCGGGCCGGCGCAGCAGATAGCATGACGCTCTTTGCGGAGCTTGATGGACCTCAAAGCGCGGATCTCTCTGCGGCCGTCGCGGAAACCATGCTGAGCATCACGAAGCTCAAGGGTGCCGTTGAACTCGTCGCACGCGGGACGCTTCCCAATGACGGAAAAATCATCGAGGACGCGCGTCCCCCAGGTTGAACCCGGCTCAGGCGAAGAGGGCTGCACCAAGTTGGATCGGCAGATGCGCCGCCGCATGGGCGACGATTGAGCATTCCAGGCCTCGACGAAGAAAAAGCCAACCGCAGAGAATGCCGATGATGCCGTTGAGCACGATCGCCCGCAGGACGATCAAGGGCGTCAACGCCGTCATCATCCCCGTGATCGGGAGGTGCCCCGCAGCGAAGAGGATAGCGGCAATGGCGATCGCAACCCATCCAACGCCTGCACCGCGCGCGCGCTCGGGTCCGACGACAAGCCCGACAAGGAAGATGATGCCCGAGACGACGAAAAGACGGGTCATGACTTCCTCGTTGACGCCACCGTAAAGCAGGCCTGTCAGCAGCGCACTCCAGAACGCATCCGTGATGATAGGGCTGGGCCGGAAGGAAACTTGCGGTTGGAAAAGCACTACGTCGCAGCCCACGACCGCGATCCCCGCGAAAATTCCGAGAACCGCGGCCCGAAGAAGCGCCCGTCCCAGGGGCGGCGCCTTCGGCCCTCCGGCCACCTGGATCACCATGGGCGCTCCGGGGAGACCGGCTTTCGCCGCCGCCCACAAGCCGAAAAATGCAGCAAGGCCGAACACGACGAGCGTCTGGATCCCAGCGAGCGCCACCAATTCGAGGCTCGCCTGTGCGTCGGCCAACCCTGCCTGACGACGCGCCGCGAAGATTGTCGGCAGCGCGCTCATCGAGCCTGCGAGGCAGAGGACGACCAATATTCCCGTTGCACGGAGGCGAAGGTTGAAAGATGGGGACACGGACGATCTTTCCGAGAGCGCCGACTGCCGTAGAGGACGCGGCCGAGGGAGGGTCCAAGCTCAATAAATTTGGTTTGGGATTGGCGAAAGGAAAATATTTACTGTGACGCCAATACATCTATCATCGAAAACCTGCAGACTTCTCGGCAACATATGCTCGATCCGAAATCAACTCCCTTCGGCATTAGGGAAGAGCCGATCCGGGATCCGGAGCAGCTCAACCGCGCCATCCATCTCACGGCCCGCTCGACTTGGCTTCTGCTGGGTGTCCTCACGCTATGCGTCTTGACGATCGTCGCCTGGAGCTTTCTCGGCCGCCTGTCGTTCTATGTGCAGGGGATGGGCGTCATCCTCATGCAGCGAGGCGTCGTCTTCGACATCGTCTCGACCTCCGCCGGCTCGGTTCAGGAGATCCGGGTCAGCGTCGGGCAGCAGGTCAAGAAGAACGACGTGCTCTTTATCGTCAAACAGGACGAGTTGACGGCCCGCCGCAAAATGGCGCGGGATGCGCTCGCCCAGCAGCAGGACGCGCTGGCGAAGTATCAGGCGTCGTCGCAGGCCGACGTCCAGCGGCGGCGCGACAATCTCGATCAGCAACTGAAGTCCTTGCAGAACAATCTGGCCGATGCCCAGAACAACCAAAAGCAGCTGACTGACATCTATGCCGGCCAGCAGCAGGAATTGGCGCGTGGTTACACGACGAAACCGCAGGTGCAGRCAGCCTATGACCGGCTCTCCGCCGTTCAACAGTATATCCGCACCATGACGGACCAGCTCTCGAGTCTGCAGACACAGCAGATCGAGTTCGAGGATCAGGTCAATCGCGCCGTCGCCGATCTGGAGATGAAGGTCACCGCGGCGAAGGGCAATGTCGACGACCTCGACGTGCAGATTTCGTTCGGTGGTACAATCCGATCGCCCTCGGACGGCGTCGTGACGGAAATCGCAACGCAGGTCAACGCGATCATCCCAGCGGCAAGCCAGCTCGCGGTCGTAGAGACTGGAGGCGAGTCTCTGGTCGTCCACGCCTATCTCCCTATCTCCGGCGGCAAGCGTGTCGCCGTCGGAATGCCGGCCGAGATCAGTCCAACGTCCGTGGAACGGGATATTTACGGTTCCCTTCGCGGACAGGTTACGAGCGTCAGCGCTCTCCCCGTGACCCGTCAGGGTCTGATGAACATCATCGGCGACGACGACCTCGTTTCGCAGCTCATGGCGAGTGGAGCGCCCATCGAAGTTCAGATGACCTTCGAGAGCGATCCGACTACCCGAAGCGGATTGCGCTGGACGTCGTCGTCGGGACCACCGCTTCAGATTACGCCGGGCACGACAGCGGAATCCATGATCCTGGTGCAGCGCCAGCGTCCTATCTCGCTTGTGGTGCCACTCGCGCAGACGTGGCTCAGCCTATGATGACGCAGGCCCGTAAATGGCCGTCCTTCTTTCGCCGCGGCAACCGAGTGTCGACCCCGACCGTGCTGCAGATGGAATCCATGGAATGCGGTGCGGCGGTGCTCGGCATTGTGCTCGGATACCACCGCCGGTACGTCCCACTTGAGGAACTACGCATCGCCTGCGGCGTCTCCCGCGATGGCGTGAAAATATCGAGTATCCTGCATGCTGCGGCAGGATATGGCCTCAACGGCTCGGGCTTGCAGGTGACGGCCGAGGAGGTGCTGAAACTCCCACCGCCCTTCATCGCCTATTGGGACGAGAACCATTTTGTCGTCGTGGAGGGTACGTCCGGCTCAAGCGTCTACATCAACGATCCAGCTTATGGCCGTCGCAGCATCAGTCGCAAAGAATTCCAACAATCGTTCTCCGGCGTGGTGCTACGCTTGGAACCGGGGCCCAATTTCAAGCCCGGCGGACGGCGCGGGCGCCTGCTGCCGACGCTCTATCATTGGACCGCCGGCTCTCGCCCCGCGCTCGCGATGATCGCGGCGGTCACATTTCTCCTGGTCGTTCCGAACATTCTTCTGCCAGCCTTCCTCAAGGTCTTTATCGACGAAGTTCTCGTGCGGGGTTTCAGTGACTGGCTGTTTCCCTTGCTTATCGGATTTCTTCTATCGGCCGTTCTGAGCGGCGCCCTCACCTTCCTACAGCAGACGGTGCTCCTCCGACTTCAGACAAAGTTTGCGATCACCATCTCCACACGCTTCGTGTGGCATATGCTTCGACTGCCCATTGTCTTTTTCACCCAACGCTACGCAGGTGACATCGTCTCGCGAGTGCAATCGGCAAACCAACTTGCCTCGCTCCTCTCTGGACCGCTGCCGACGATGGTGGTCAAT
>NZ_JBFUKD010000271.1:0-4711 GCF_056401005.1 Microvirga sp. P4_G7
GATGAAGACGATGGACAAAACGAGGGGAATGGAAAGCGCGACGACCAGTCCCGCCCGAAGTCCCAGACTCACGAAGCTGACCAGAAGAACGATGCCGATGGCCTCGAAAAGTGCCTCGGTGAAGCCACCGATGGCAAGCTTCACGACCTGCGGTTGGTCGGAGACGAGCACAAGATCGATGCCGATCGGGAATTGCTGATGCAATTGGTCGGCGATCCGTTGCAGTTTCTGTCCGAATTCGAGATTGTTGCCGCCAGATCGCATGGAGACGCCGATACCGATGGCGGGTTTCCCGTTGGCGCGGAACATCTTCTCTGGGGGATCGACATAACCGCTTTCCACGGTCGCGATGTCGACAAGGCGATAGAAGCGATTGTTGATGAAGAGGTTGATCGCCTCGATGCTTTGCGTCGTCAGGAGCGCGCCGGTCACTTCGATGAGCATGTTCTCGCTCTTCGTGTTGACGACGCCCGCCGGCACGACGGCGTTCTGATCGGCGATGGCATTCAGGACCTGGTTGAAATTCAAGCCGAGCGCCGCCAGTTTCTGTGGCGAGAAGGACAGGTAGATCTTCTGGTCCTGGTCCCCGAAGATGTCGACCTTTCCGACGTCGCCGGCGCGCAGGAACGCGGCGCGGGCCGTCTCGGCGAAATCGCGAGCCTGACGCTCGGTGTAGCCATCGTAGGTAATGCCGTAGATGATGCCGTAGACGTCCCCAAACTCGTCATTGAAGTAGGGGCCCTGAACGCTTTGTGGGAGCTTGTATTTGATGTCCGCAACCTTCTTGCGGACTTCATACCAGATCCACGGAATATCCGCCGGGTTGGTCGATTCGAGGAGATTGACGTAAATGACCGAGACGCCCGGTTTCGTGTAGCTCTTTACATAGTCGAGGTTGGGTGTCTCCTGCAGCTTCTTCTCGAGCTGATCCGTCACTTGCAGCATCGTGTCGGCCGTCGTCGCGCCGGGCCAGTTGGTCTGCACCACCATCGTCTGGATGGCGAAGTCGGGGTCCTCCTGGCGTCCGAGGCGCGAGTAGGAAATCGCGCCTCCGACAACGCACAGGATCATGAAAAACAGGACAAGCGCGCGGTGCCGGACAGCCCAATCGGAAAGGTTGAAGCTGGTCATTGCACGGCGACCTTCTGCGGCGACACGGCCTGTCCGTCCGCGAGGGAGTTCACGCCGGCGACGACAACGAGATCACCCTTCTTCAACCCATCCGAGATGGTCACGGCGTCTTGATCGTAGCGGACCACGGATACGACCCGTTTCTCCACTTTGTTTCCCGGTTGCGACACCACCCAAACTTGCGGCCTGTCTCCCGTTTGCAGAAGAGCGCCGACCGGAACACGGGTCATGACGCCGCCATTGACCTCGGCGCGACCGACCACGATCGTCCCGAGCCTCATGGAGGCGGGGGCTTTCGGCAGGGAAATCTTGACCGTGTAGGTGCCGGTCACGGGATCGGCGTTGGGTGCGATCTCGCGCACGGTGCCTTCGACCCAAACGCTCGGTTGATCCTGCAACCAGACCTTGATCGGTAACCCCACATGGGCATATCCGACGCGTTGTGGCGCGACCGAGAATACGGCTTCGCGTTCATTGAGTTGCGCGATCTGGACGATCATCTGACCGGACATGACGACTTGGCCGGGATCGGCACCGGTCTGAGTGATCGCGCCGTCTGTCGGCGCGACGAGCTGCGTATACTTCAATTGATCGTCGGCGAGTCGCAGATTGGCCTGCGCGCCTTGCAGACTTGCCTGCGCATTCTGAAGTGCACGCAACGCTTTGTCGTAATCGGCCTGTGTCGTGTAACCATCGGCGAGGAGCTTGCGATAGCGCTCTTCCTGCGCGCTCGTCTGCGTGACGTCGGCGGTGGCGGCGGAAACTTGCGATTGCGCTGCAACCTGCTTGTTCTGGAAGTCGACGGGATCGATCCGTGCCAGCAGATCGCCGGCCTTCACCATGGCGCCGAGATCGACATCGCGCGAGATCAACCGCCCACCGACGAGGAAACCGACATTCGAGGTGTAACGGGCCTGGATTTGACCGCTGGCCTCGGCCGAAAGAGATGTATCCTGAGGGTCGATTTCGACGACGCGAGCCGTGCGAGGCGGAGTGGGAGTCGCCGCCTTGTCTTCACACGCGGCAAGGATCGACAAGAAGCCAATGGTCAGCAGAAGGCGCGGCGCGAAAATGCTCGAAAACGTCATCGGTTGTAAATCCGGTCGTGATTGTCGAAGGAAAGACGAGGTTCAGGCGTCGATATTTACAGGGCATGGACGCTCTAACCGCTTTGCGCCAGATCGAACGTCGCGACGCCGTCGAGTGAATCGGGGCGTTCGAAGATCTCCGGATGGCGCAGCGTGCGGACGGCGTCCTGATACCCGGCGCGCCAGTGCTCTTCCATGCTCAAGCGAGAGAATTCGTAGTCTTTCGAGTGCCGCTCGAACTGTCGCGAGCGGTAGATGAGCTGAACGATGTTGTACACTTTTCGATCGGCGGCCGGTTGCAGCAGCTTGGCTTCCTCGCTCGCGGCGAGTTCGGGAGGAAGTTTCGCCAACAAGCCAGTGAGTGCCACGCGCAAGCGCTGCAAGCGTTTGAATTCGTCGGTGTTCGCGCGCGTGCGGCTCGAGAATTGAATTTCCTTCTGCCGCACGGCAACCTCGGCGAGATCGCGCGGAACTTGACCGCGCGCATTCCATAGATCGACCTGGAAGGCGAGGGTATCCCTTCGCGCGCCGCTCTCCTGCACCACCCATTGCAACGGCGTGTTGGAGATCAATCCGCCGTCCCAGAAATAGTCGCCGTCGATCTCGACGGCGGCGAAACCCGGTGGCAAGGCTCCGCTCGCCATCACATGTTCGGCGCGCAGATCGCAGGTGCTGTTGTCGAAATAGTTGAAATTCCCCGACCTGACATTCACCGCGCCGAGTGAGAGGCGCATGCCGTCATTGTTGATGCGGTCGAAATCGACGAGCGCCTCCAACGTGCTCTTGAGCGCGGAGGTATCGTAGAAGCTGGTCGCGCCCGGGGCTCCCGCGGGGAGGAACAAGGGGCTCGGGACACGCGGCTCGAAGAAACCTGGCGCTCCCGTCAGCAAGGACGCGGCCGCGTGTGTCTGGTTGAAAAAGCCGCGCGCAACGTCTCCCTCGAAAAAGCCTCGCCACGCGTCGGTCAGGGGGTCGAGGTTGGGGTGATCGGTCACGCGCTCCCAGAACTGACGCAGCCGTGGGACGCGATCAGCGGGAGGGTTGCCTGCGATGATGGCCGCGTTGATTGATCCGATGGATATGCCCGCGACCCAATCCGGATGCAGGTCAGCCTCCGCCAACGCCTCGTAGACGCCGCCTTGATACGCTCCGAGCGCGCCGCCGCCCTGCAGAAGCAGCGCGATGCATTCGAATGGCGGACGTTCTCGACCGGTGTGGTGTTTCGTCAGGCGTCTTGCGACCATCGATGTCAACGGTGAGCCGCCCCCTTGATGCGTCGCTGGAATGAGGTCGAACCGGTGCGACGAGCGATAATGATGGGCAAGAATTTGCCCGCGCACATGGACCTGACTCGACTTGCGAGACACTGGAATAACTACCATCGCGATCGCGCCGACGCAACGGATTTTCTTCCTGTTTCCGTAACGTTTCGAGTGATTTCCGGAGGGCCAGGGCTAGCGAATATTGCGTGGTTGGTGGTCGCGCACTGAGTAACTTGTGGTTTTGCGGGGATGGGGTTATTCCACCGCCCGGGCCGCGCGGCACTCGTGCGGGGCCGGAGGATGTCAGGTTGGCGATGAACCGCAGACGGATGGGGGGCACATGGGTTGCGATCGTCGCGGCCTATTTGATTGCTGTCCAGACTGTTCTTGTCGGTTTGACGCTCGGCGCGTCGGCGACGCCTATGCAGCCGCCTGGCTCCATCCTGTGCTTCACGGGAGGCGCGCGCCACGCGGACGACGGGTCGTCACAGGATCGCACCCATCTGCCCAATTGCTGCGTCCTCGGCTGCAGCATGTTCGGGCCGTCCACCGCTCCTCCCTCGCAAACATCGGTTCTCCGAGATCGTACGTTTGCGGAAGCCCGTCACGCTTCGCTCGCGGGATACGCGTTCGTCGGCGCGGCGCCGTTCAGAGGACCCCAAAATCCACGTGCTCCACCGACGATCTGACATTCCTCGTCCGTCAATCAACGGACGCGATGAACTCAGAATCGTCTGCAAACTTCAGAGCCCTTGCGGCTCGACTGCTTATGGAGCAACCCCATGTCCAATTCGTTTCGCCGTAGAGTTTTCCTGCAATCGGCTGCTGTCGCTGTCTTCGCCGCAGCGATGATGCCCAATTTGAGCGCGCACGCTCACGAATACAAAATCGGCCCGATTCAGATCGGCCATCCCTGGTCTCGCGAGACACCGGGGGGCGCGAAGGTCGCGGGCGGTTATCTCACGATCAAGAACGGTGGTTCGGAAGACGATCGTCTCGTCTCTGCGCACGCTGAAATTGCCGGAAAGACCGAGATCCATGAAATGTCGGTGAAGGACGGCGTGATGACGATGCGCCCGCTGGCCAATGGCGTCGTCGTTCCCGCAAACGGTTCGGTCGCCTTCAAGCCTGGCGCCTACCATATCATGTTCATGGACCTGAAGCGGCCAGTGAAGAAGGACGAGCCGTTCGAAGGAACGCTCACTTTCGAGAAGGCCGGAACGGTGAATG
>NZ_JBFUKD010000272.1:0-4711 GCF_056401005.1 Microvirga sp. P4_G7
CTTCTTTTCACTCGAGATCTTCACGGCGTCGGGCGGTGAGTTCCTCGCCTATACCTCGACCTACATGCTCGTGAATCTCATGATGCAGAACTATCTCTATGGCCGATATCGCTGGCCGTGGATTTCCGATCTCTACGAGTTCATCCAGACCGTCTATCTGCTTCCCGCGATCCTGTCCGTGATCGCCAATCCGAGCAAGCCGACCTTCAAGGTGACGGCCAAGAGCTCCTCGATGAGCCAGAGCCGGATCTCGGAACTGGGCGCGCCGTTCTTCGTGATTTTCGGCATTCTCCTCCTCGGCGTCGTCGCGACCATCGTGCGGATCTGGACGGAACCCTACAAGGCCGACGTGGCGCTCGTGACCGGTGGATGGAACCTGCTCAATCTGATCATCGCAGGCTGCGCGCTGGGTGTCGTCTCGGAACGCGCCGTGCGTCGGCAAAGCCATCGCATCCTCGCCAACCGCCCGTGCAAGTTCATCATGGACGGACACACGGTCGAAGGCATGATCGAGGATGTATCGGTCGGCGGCGCGCGCTGCCGTTTGAGGGAATCGGGTCTCGAAGGTCTCAAGAAGGGCGCTCTCGCAACGCTCGAGTTCCAGCCCAACGTCCCACTGTCGTCCAACGCGTTGCCGGTCGACATCCGCAAGATGACCATCGACGAGAAAGGCATCCTCATCGGGTGCCGGTTCCAGACCGAAGAACCTGTCCACCATCAGTTGATCGCCGATCTCGTCTTCGCCAACGCGGACCAATGGAGCAGCTTCCAGAAGCGCCGCCATCACGACATCGGCCTTCTGCGCGGGACGTTCTGGTTCCTGGCGGTGTCGCTCTATCAAACCGGCCGGGGTCTCGCGTATCTGTTCGGCCTGCAGAAGATCGGCGTATCCCATCCACCCGCGGCACCGGCTCCCGCGCCGGCGCCCAGCGCGCAATAGGGAATTTCCGTGTCCGCGCGCTTTCTCCTGACCCGTCTCATCCCGGCGCTGCTGATTCTCGGCGTGCCCGTCGCGTCGGCGCAGGTGGCGCCGTTCAGCATGTCGCCGGACCGACCGAGCGCTCCGGCCGGCAATCCACCGCAGTCGCCAGCGCCTGTTCCACCCGTCGTTCCCCCGGCGGCAGGTACGCCGTTCGATATGCGGAGTTCGGCCGGCCCCGCGCCATCGGCCGCTCCGGCGAGCCCCGGTGCTTCGGTTCCGGCGCCTTCCGGCACGCCGTTCGACATGGGCACCGGCAGACCCGCCGCCACGCCGCCCCGTGGAACCGCGACGTCGCCGCCTGCGCCAGCACCGCGCCCGCCCGTCGTGCAGGCCCTCGGCCGCAACACGAAGCCCATCCTGCCGCGCGCGGATATCCGCCTCGAAGGCGAAGTCGATGCACGCAGTTGGGCGGTGTCGCTGACGCAGGACGAAGCGGCGGGAAACCCCATCCTCTCGGTCGGCTACCGCAATGCCGTCGTCGTGATGCCGGAGGCGTCGCGTCTCAGGGCTCTGGTGAACGGCGAAACGGTGATCGACATTCCGATCGCGTCATCGCAGAACGTGCAGCGGATCGCACTCCCGGTGCGGGCCGGCCTGCTTCGTCCCGGGCAGAACATCATTCGCATCGAAGCGGTTCAACGTCACCGCACGGATTGCACGATCAGGGCCACATACGAATTGTGGACCGAGTTGGATTCGGCATCGACCAGCCTGGTCTTCGGTGAGAACACACCGCGGTTTTTGCGCGGTCTCGAAGACCTTCCCGCGGTCGGCGTCGACACCTCCGGCACCACCACCATCCATGTGATCGCTCCGAAGAGCTATCGTCCGGAAATTCGTGACCGGCTGCTGCGCCTCGTGCAGATGGTGGCGTTGCGCGGGCGCTACGCGCATCCGGTCGTCAGAGTTTCTGAAACCGATCCCGGACAGGTCTCGGTCGGAACCATCAAGGTCTATCTGAGCCTTGCCAGCGAGCTGCGCAGCATCATGGCGCAGCCGCCGGAGGCTGCGTTGAACCAGCCGATCGCGCTCGTGACGCAGGATGCGGGCTCGCCCGCGCTCGTCGTTGCCGGTCCGACATGGAACGACATCGACACCGCGATCAACGTCATCGCTGCGGCGATGATCAACAATCGTCCGGCGGAGCGCACCACGATCGATACCGCTTCATGGATGTGGCCGGAGACGCCGTCGTTTCAGAGCGCGCGCGCGATCCGCTTCGGTGAACTCGGCATTCCGACTCAAGAGTTTTCCGGGCGGCGCTTCCGGGCGCGCTTCGCGATCGAGCTGCCAGCCGATTTCTACGCCAACGATTACGCGGAAGCCCTGCTCTACCTGGATTCCGCGCACACGCCCGCCGTCCGCCCAGGCAGTCACATCGATCTTTATGTGAACGACCGCATCAGCGCGACCATGCGGATCACGTCGAAGGGCGATATCCTGCGCCGCCATCCGATCCGCATCCCCATGCGCAATTTCCGGCCGGGGATCAACGAGCTCTGGTTCGAGGCGGTGCTGTTGACCGACGCCGACGAGCGCTGCCCGCCCGGCGGCACGCTGTCGGAGACGAGCCGCTTCGTCCTGTTCGACACGACGACTTTCGCGCTGCCGACTTTCGGCCGCATCGGGCGGCTGCCGGACCTCGCCGAATTCAGTTCCGCGGGATTCCCGCTCGGCAATGCGCCGGCGACGTTCGTTCTCGCGCGGCAGAACCCGTTGCTCTACTCGACCGCCGGAACGCTTCTGGCACGGATGGCGCGCGACGCCGGCGAGCCCGTGCGCGCCACATTCGCGAATGCTGCGACGGTCGGCGATCCGTCGACCGTGTTCATCGGCGCGATCGATCAATTGCCGCCGGGAATGCTGGCGCGGGTCGGAGTCGCGGAACGGACGCGAACGGTCTGGCAATCGACACCGACACCGGTCCGGACATCGGGACAGGTCGCCGGCGCTGCGAAGGCGAATGCCGATGCCGTGCGCTTTCCGGGCAGTGAGCGCGAACGCAGCCTGACCGATCTGGCGGCCCAAGGCTCCACCGACGAGATCCGTCGTCGGTGGTCCGATTCTTTGACCCATCGCGGCTTCCTGCAGACCCGATTCGAGGGATTCAAGACCTGGATCGAACAGACGTTCAATCTGTCGGTGTCTTCGCTGACCTTCCAGAGCAACGCCAGCGCCGACTACGAACCCTCGCAGCGCTCGACGCTGCTCCTCGCGCAGGATTCCACGGTCGGCGACGGCACCTGGACCGTGCTGACGGCCCGCACCGAGGCCGAACTGGCGGACAACACCGCGAGCCTGACGCGCCCGCACCTGTGGTCGCGGGTCTCCGGCCGCATCGTCACGCTCAGTTCGGAAGACGACAGCATCGAAGTCCAGCCGGTTCGGTCATTCACCTTCGTTCAGACGCAGCCTTTCTCGCTTCTGAACATGCGCCTGATCGCGGCGAACTGGATGTCGATCAATATCCTGCAATACGCGCTCCTCATGGTGGTCTCGTGCATTCTGCTCGGCGCGACGACTTACTTCGTGCTGCGCCGAATGGGACGCCGATCATGAGACGCCGTGGCTGGATCTTGATCGTCCTGAGCTTTCTCGGAACCGTCTCCATGGCCCATGCCGTGACGCCCGTCGCGACACCGGCAACGACACCGGCAACGACACCGGCGTCGCCCAATCCCGGCCTGAAGATCGAGGGGACGATCGCCAGGAGCGACTGGGATGCCTACCGGGCGCGCTTCATCGATCGCAGCGGTCGCGTGATCGACAACGCCAACGGCGACATCAGCCACAGCGAAGGCCAGGGCTACGGCCTTCTTCTCGCCTTCGCCGCGTCCGACCGGACGGCTTTCGAGCAAATCTGGACCTTCACCTATACGCAGTTGCTGATCCGCGACGACGGGCTCGCCGCATGGAAATGGGATCCGCACGCGACGCCCAACGTCTCCGACAGCAACAACGCATCGGACGGAGACATTCTCATCGCCTACGCGTTGGCGAAGGCGGGAGCCGCCTGGGGCGAACCCCGCTACGTTCAGGCCGCCCAGCGGATCGCCAAGGGCGTCGGCCGTTATCAGGTCATCCGCAGCATCAGCCGACCGGTGCTCTTGCCCGCCACGAAGGGTTTTTCCGCCGCCGAGCGGCCCGACGGTCCAGTCGTCAATCTATCTTATTGGGTCTTCGAGGCGTTCCCCGCGCTGACCGCGCTCGCGCCTGAATACGATTGGAACGGCGTCTGGCGCGAGGGCCTCGTTCTTCTCCAGCACGCCAATGCCACGAAAGTGCGGCTGCCGAGCGACTGGATCTCCATCAAGGAGCGCGGCCTGATCCGTCCGGCCGAGGGTTTCCCGCCGGAATTCGGGTACAATTCGGTAAGGATACCGCTCTACCTGTTGCGGGCGGGGATGACCGATTTGGAGTGGCTCAAGGCACTGAAGCAACGCTGGCTCGGCAGTGAAGGAGTCGCGATCGTCGATGTGAAGACGGGCGCGGTCAAGGAACGTCTGGTCGATCAGGGCTACGCGTTACTCACCGCTACTTTGGCCTGTGCGCTTGATCGCACGCCGGTGCCGAGTACCCTCAAGACCTTCGAACCGAATCTGTATTACTCGTCGACGTTGTATCTGCTCGCGATGTCGTTGCTCAGCGAGAAGTATCCGCAATGCCTCTGACTCGTGGCATCATAGCGACGTTGCTCGCCAGCGCCGCCTTCTCGGTCGGTGCGCAGAC
>NZ_JBFUKD010000273.1:0-4700 GCF_056401005.1 Microvirga sp. P4_G7
GTCCTAACCATAGAAGTCTCGGACGCGCCGTAAAGTTCGCCACGGTCCCGCCCTTTCTGCGGCGCATAGACCCGCTTGCACATTCCGTTCAAGCAAAGGCACACTGGGGCGGGGCGACGCGCGTGGTAACGAGGAGATTCCTATGACGGCCGGTACAGCTCAAGCGCCCACGACACTCGACGACGCCATTATCCGGAACGCCGAGGCCGCGCTTGAAACGATTGGCCGCGCAAGGGAAGCGATCCAGAAGGTGATCTTCGGCCAGGAAAAGGTCGTCGATCAGACCCTGATCACCCTGTTGTCCGGGGGCCACGGATTGCTCGTCGGCGTCCCCGGTCTCGCAAAGACCAAGCTCGTCGACACCCTGGGAACCGTTCTGGGCCTCGATGCGAGACGCGTTCAGTTCACGCCAGACCTGATGCCCTCCGATATTCTCGGCTCGGAAGTGCTCGACGAAGGAACCGACCGGCGCCGCTCGTTCCGGTTCGTGAAGGGACCGATCTTCGCGCAATTGCTCATGGCGGACGAAATCAATCGTGCCAGCCCACGCACCCAGTCGGCCCTTCTTCAGGCGATGCAGGAGCATCACGTCTCTGTCGCGGGCGAGCGGCACGACCTGCCGCAGCCGTTCCACGTCCTGGCGACGCAAAATCCCATCGAGCAGGAAGGCACCTATCCGCTTCCGGAAGCTCAGCTCGATCGGTTCCTGCTGCAGATCGACGTGGATTATCCTGATCGCGACGCCGAGCGACGTATCCTGATCGAGACCACAGGCGCCGATGGCCACCAGCCCACCGCTGTCATGAACGCCGAAGCGCTGATGAATGCTCAACGCCTCGTGCGGCGCCTTCCCGTGGGCGAAAGCGTGGTCGAGGCCATTCTCGACCTGGTCCGGTCGGCCCGACCGGAGGGAGAGAGCGTCCCCGGCGTCTCCGACAAGTTGCTCTGGGGACCCGGCCCCCGGGCGAGTCAGGCTCTGATGCTGGCGGTTCGCGCCCGCGCCCTCATCGAGGGACGTGTGGCCCCTTCTGTTGCGGACGTGAAGGCTCTCGCCGAACCCGTTCTCAAGCATCGTATGGCTCTGACCTTTGCCGCGCGGGCGGACGGCGAGACGATTACGGAAATCGTTTCCCGCCTCACGGCGAGGCTGGGCGGCTAGGGCTCGCGACATGGCCCGCGTCAGGGTCCTTCCGAAATCGACGCGGTCTCCGACCCCGCGAGAAACGCATGAGGCGCTGACCCTGTCGGCGCGCATGCCGCGTCTCTTGCTGGAAGCAAGGCGCGTCGCCGCAACCTTGTCTCACGGCATACACGGCCGCCGCCGCGCCGGTATGGGCGAGACCTTCTGGCAGTTCCGGCCTTTCGTGGCCGGTGAAGCCGCCCAGCGCATCGACTGGCGCCGCTCGGGCCGTGACGACCGGCTCTACGTCCGGGAGCGGGAGTGGGAAACAGCTCAAACGGTCTGGCTATGGATCGACCGGTCCGCCTCCATGGCTTTCGCCTCAGATCTCGCCCAGGCACCGAAGATCGAACGCGCCCTCGTTCTCGGTCTCGCCATGGCTGACACTTTTGTCGAGAACGGCGAGCGTGTCGGTATGCTCGGTCTCATGGCGCCACGAGCCTCGCGCCGGATCTCCGAATTGATGGCCGAAGCCATCGTCGCCGATGCGAACAGCCTCGACGACGACCTGCCGCCGCAAGCGTCGGTCGCAACTCTCGACGAGGTCATCCTCGTCAGCGACTTTCTTTCGCCGCTCGGCGACATCACGGCGGTGGTCGAATCCATTTCGGCGCGCGGCGCACGCGGGCACCTGGCGATGATCGTCGACCCTGTCGAAGAGAGTTTCCCGTTCGACGGGCAAGCGATTCTGCACGACCTCGAGGCCGGCCTGTCGCTGCGCGTCGGCGACGCTGCCCTTTGGGGCGAAGCCTATCGGAAGCGCATGGCGAACCATCGCGCTGCGCTCGCCGAAGTCACCCGTCGCCGTGGTTGGACATTGACGATTCATCGCACGGACCGCCCCGCAAGCGAAGCCGCTCTTCGCCTGATGACACTTGTCGCGACCTCACGTGGCGCGAGCGTGGAAGGGCGGTAAATCATGCTTGGTCTCCCCCTCACGTTCTCCGTTCCCCTCGTTCTCGCCGCTCTCGCGACGCTGCCGGCGATCTGGTTGCTGTTGCGTGTGACGCCGCCGCAACCGAAGCGCATCGACTTTCCACCCTTGAAAATCCTGAGCGATCTCCTGCCGCAGCAGGAGACCCCGGCGCGCACGCCGTGGTGGCTCCTGTTGATTCGCCTGACGCTTGCAGCTCTCCTGATCTTTGCCGCGTCGGGGCCGATCTGGAATCCGGTGGCCGAAAGCAAAGGCACCGGCCCCCTGCTCGTCATGGTGGACAACGGCTTTGCCGCTGCGCACGATTGGAGCGAACGCCTCAAGCTGGCAGTTGAACGCATCGAAGCGGCAGGTCGCGACGGACGCGCCGTGGCTGTCGCGGGAACAGCTGACCGCAATCCCGGATTGACTTTGTCGGATTCCGCCGCAGCGCTCGAGCGCCTGCGCAGCTTCGCGCCGCGTCCGTATCTCGGCGACCGGCGCGTCGTCGTCGAGCCGATTAAGCGCTTTCTCGATGCCACCCCAAATGCGGAAATTCTTTGGATCAGCGACGGTGTTCAAGGAGCCGATGCGCAGGCCTTCGTGACGGAATTCGCACCGCTCGTCGCGGGCAGGTCGGTCATTGTCCTCAAACCCGATCGGTCGCCGACTCTGGCTCTTGCAGGTGCGCAGAACGCGGGAGAGGAGATCAAGGTTTCGATTGTGCGCGCAGAAGCGAACGGACGCGACAACGGCACCATTCGTGCGCGCGATCAAAAGGGCGCTCCTTTGGCGGACGAACGTTTTGCCTTCTCTGGCACCGCTCTTCAAACGGAGACGTCTTTCAAGCTGCCGCTCGAAATGCGTAACGCGATCGCGCGCTTCGAAATCCTGGGCGAGAATTCTGCCGGCGCCGTAAGCCTCGTCGACGAAAGCGAGAAACGCCGACGCATCGGTCTCGTCTTCGGGGGCACGATCGATCAAGCTCAACCTCTCTTGTCGCCGACCTATTATCTCAGCCGCGCGCTCAGCCCCTATGCCGAGATCCGCGAAGGACGTGGTGGCGCTGCCGATTCCATCCGCCAGCTGATCGACGAGCAGGCTTCAATTCTGATCCTCGCCGATGTGGGCGGCCTCGATCCCGACACGCTCGGCAAGGTGAAGGATTTCGTTGAACGCGGCGGTCTTCTCGTCCGCTTCGCCGGATCGCGGCTGTCCGCGGGCAACGACGACCTCGTTCCAGTCAGGCTGCGCCGCGGCGGCCGTAATCTCGGTGGCGCATTGTCGTGGGACACGCCCCGGACGCTCGCGCCTTTCACGCATGAAAGTCCGTTCTTCGGTCTCAAGGTGCCCGCCGAGATCGGCGTGCGCCGCCAGATCCTGGCTGAGCCTGATGGTGATCTCTCGTCGCGGACATGGGCCGCGCTCGAAGACGGCACGCCGATCGTGACGGCCGACAGGCGCGGCAAGGGGCGCATCGTGCTCTTCCACGTCACGGCCGATACGACATGGTCGAACCTGCCCCTGTCCGGTTTGTTCGTCGACATGCTTCGCCGCATCACAGCGCTCGCGACCGCCTCGCAGGATCTCGATTCGGAAGCGCGCAACGCGTCCAAGGAATTGTTGGCGCCCCGCGTCACGCTCGATGGTTTCGGTGCACTGACCTCGCCGCCCGCGCAGGCACGTCCCGTGCCGCGCGACTTTGCTGACCGCGCGACCGACGAGCATCCGGCCGGCTTCTATGGCCCTGCCGACGGAAGCCTCGCGGTCAACGTTCTGGCCGAAGGCGATCGCGTCAATGTGCTCGATCTCGCCCCCCTCAACGCGATCGTCGCCCCTCTCGTTCAGGCGGAGACAGTCGATCTGCGGCCGCCCCTTCTGGTCATGGCGCTCATTCTCTTCCTGATCGATACGCTCGCTTCTCTCTGGCTCGGCGGGCATTGGAGTTCAATGCGCGGTCGCTTGCGCAGGAACGGCGCAGTTGCTTCGCTTGTCGTTGCGGCGGCGTTGGCGGCGGCACCCACATCGCAACCGCGAGCCCAGGAGCAATTGCCCTCCATCAATCGTGAGACGATCTCGCCGGCGCTTGTAACGCGTCTCGCCTATGTCGTGACCGGCGACGCGCAGGTCGACGCGACAAGCCGTGCCGGATTGTCGGGCCTCACGCAGATGCTCTCCACGCGGACCGCATTGCAACCCGGCGAGCCGATCGGAGTCGACCCCGCACGGGATGAACTCGCGTTCTATCCGATCCTGTATTGGCCCATCGTCGCCAACAGGCGTATCCCCGCAGAAGCGACCATGCGGCGCGTCGACGGATTCATGAAGAATGGCGGCACCGTGATCTTCGACACGCGCGACGCGTTCGGCATGAGTCAGAGCGGCGGGGTCAGCCCCGAGTCGCAATACCTCCGCCGCATGTTGGCGACGCTGGACATTCCGGAGCTCGAACCTCTTCCACGCGATCACGTGTTGACGAAGACGTTCTACCTCCTGGATGGTTTTCCCGGCCGCTATGCCACCGGGCAGACCTGGGTCGAAGTCTTGCCGCCGGTCGCCGAAGGAGAAGCACCACGCCCGGCCCGCTCCGGCGATGGCGTATCGCCG
>NZ_JBFUKD010000274.1:0-4695 GCF_056401005.1 Microvirga sp. P4_G7
TCCCGTGGGTTCGCTCTCGCGGTCCAGGAGGCCATCAGCCGCTGGGGAGAGCCGAACGGGTATATTCTCGGGCAGGAAGCGTCAGGGGCCTTCTTCGGCGGCCTGCGCTACGGGGAAGGCAAGCTCTTCACCCGTAACGCCGGCGAACGACGCATCTTCTGGCAGGGCCCTTCCCTCGGCTTCGATGTCGGTGGTGACGGTGCACGGACCATGATGCTCGTCTACAATCTTCAGAGCGTCGATGCGCTGTACAGGCGGTTCGTCGGCATCAACGGATCCGCCTACCTGATCGGCGGCTTCGGTGTCACCGCGGCTGCGGCCGATGAGATGGTGGTGGTGCCGATCCGCACCGGCGTCGGCGCACGCCTTGGCATCAATATGGGCTATTTGAAGTTTACATCCCAGCCGACCTGGAACCCCTTCTAGCCCACGTCAAATTAGCCCACGTCAAATCATGCGCCGTCGCGGTAGGAACGCCGCGGCGGTGCATTTTTTTGCTGGGAGGCTGGTCTGCGGACTCCAAACCCTCCCAGGACTCCCCTTTTGGTCACGGCGCGCTAGAACCCGCCTTCGTGGAACAACGGCGCTCTGGCAAGCAGCGCGGGCACATGGCAGGGTGCTTGAGCTCTTCCGATTGAGCGCCCTGGAGTAAGCGTCGGCGTGGTCGAAACCATCATGATTTTCGCGTTGGGGTTCCTTGCGGCAACCTTGATCGCTCTTCTCGTCATCCCCGCCATCAATGCGCGCGCGGAACGCCTGGCCCGTCGGCGGGTCGAAGCGCTCTTTCCTCTGTCGATCGCCGAACTGACAGCGGAGAAGGACCATCTTCGGGCCGAATTTGCGGTCGCCCAACGGCGAATCGAACGCCGGGCGGATGAGGCTCAGAAACTCAAACACCAAAGCATGGAAGAAATCGGTCGCCGGGCCGTGCGGATCGAAGCCCTCGAAACCGCATTGTCCGAGCGCGACCAAACCATCGCCGGCCTCGAAGCCGACCTCGCCGACGCCCTCAGCCGCCTCGCTGGCACGGACGGTGAATTGGAGGCGACGAAGGCCAGCCTGTCAGGCGCGAAGGAAAGCCTCGCGTCCCTCGATTCGGCCCATCGGACGGCGCTCGAGGAATGGGCATCGACGAAGAGCGAACTGGATCGAACGACCGCTTCCCTCGCTGCGATCTCGACCGATTTCGTTTCGCTCCAGGAAAACCTCGAGACGCAGGAAGCCGCTTTTGTCGATCTCGATACGCGTCACACCACGGCCTTGAGCGAACTCGACGCCAAGCGGATCACCATCTCGGATCTCGAAACGCGGTTGATGACGCACACGGCCCGTGGCGATGATTTCGAACGCGCGTTGGGGGATCACAAAAACGAGCTTTCCGACGAGCGAAAACGCAGCGGGAAACTGGAAAAGAGCCTTCTGTCCGAACAAGAGCGCGGGATCATCCTCGAGCATCGCATTCGCGATCTCGAAGTCGAACGTGACCAAAAGAGCGAGGCCGTGGAGAGCCTGACGTCGGCCATCGAGCGGGAAAAGCAGGCAAAAGCGGTGATCGAGGAAGCCCTCGCCGCGAAAATTGCGGCCGAGCAAGCCCTGGCTGCGCAGCTGACGGCTCTGCAGCAAAACGCCACCAGTGCGGAATCGCAAAGGGCGAAGGACGGAGAAGCAAGGGCCTCCGACCTCCGAACCCTCTCGGCACGATTCGAGGAATTGAAGGCGGAGAAAGCAACCATCGAAGGTGCTCTCTCCGCCGCACGCGCCGAGCGCCTCCGATTGCAGGAAGAGTTGCAGGCGCTGCGCAAAGGCGGCGTTTCCCCGGACGCGCAGATCGAGGCCGACAACGAGGAACTGCGACGGCAGATTTCAGAACTTGCTCAGCGGATGATGGATACCAAGGCACCGGATGCGTCGCGGTCGAACCGCAAGGGCCGGACTGGCAAGTAAGGTCAGGATCCGCGGGCCATCGCGAGGTAGAGCTCCCGCAGGCGCCGTGTGATCGGACCAGGCGTGCCGTCGCCGATGGGTCGTCCGTCGATGGAAACGATGGGAAGAACGAAATTCGACGCGCTGGTCAGAAACGCTTCCGCGGCATTGTAGGCCTCGTCCGGCGTGAAGAAGCGCTCTTCAAGGACGAGCCCGGTTTCCTCGGCGAGACGCAGGAGTGATTTGCGCGTGATGCCGGGAAGAATCGCATTCGAAAGCGGGCGTACGATGATGGCGCCCTGCTTCGTCACGATGAAGCCGCTCGAAGAACCTCCCTCGGTGACGAAACCGTCTTCGACCATCCAGGCTTCCTGGGCGCCTGCCTCCTTCGCCGCCTGTTTGGCAAGAACCTGCGCAAGGAGCGAGATCGACTTGATGTCGCGCCGTTTCCATCGCATGTCTGGCACGGTGATGACTGCGATCCCCTTGTCCGCAGCGGGTGATTTCGCAATCGACCGCACCTGCGTGAACATGACGATCGTTGGATCGCCGGCGTCCGGGAAGTTGAAGTCGCGATCGGCAACGCCACGCGTCACCTGCAGGTAGAGAAAGCCCTCATCGAAATCGTTGCGCCGGATGAGCTCTTCTTCGAATGCGGTCCATTGCGCGCGCGAATACGGATTGGCAATGCGAATTTCGGACAGCGAGCGCTCGAGGCGGGCGAGATGCAGATCATTGTCGACGAGGCGACCGCCCAGAATTCCGAAACCTTCGTAGACGCCATCGGAGAACAGGAAACCGCGATCCATGATCGGGATTCTAGCCTCCTCGAGCGGGAGAAACGATCCATTCAGAAAAACAACACGGGACATGCGCACTCCGCAGATAGCCGGTTCGGCCCACTGGCCACGATGAAAGTGAAAGCTACATATCCCGATCTGATGCGGCTGCGGAAGTCGCTAGATCTTTAAATCGGGAGGACGTCAGCGATGAAATTCGTAACCGCCTTCGCTCTGCTCTGTGCGGCCGCGACCCAGACGCATGCGGCCTCTCCCGTTCCGGCGCGCACTTGGTTTCGCGATCAGGGCTATGTTGCGCCGCTCGGCGGTCGGATCATCGCCTGCCATGGCTATGGCTGCACGCGGCGCATGGAAATCGTCATCGATTCCGCATGGTTCAATCGCGTGCGCACGGTCATGCGATCAGGGCACGCATCACCTGCCGCCGAACGTGAGGCTCTGCGCGATGCCGTCAGCATCTACACCGCTCATCTTGCGGGGCAATTCGGCGGGCGTCCGGACGAGCCCGGCTCTCCGCCCTCCCTTTCAGGAACGAACGGGCAGATGGATTGTCTCGACGAAACAGCCAATACGACGAGCCTCCTGCTGCTGCTGGAGGAACAGGGGCTACTGGTGCACCATGAGGTGGAACGTCCGCAATCCCGCGGCATCTTCCTCGATGGTCGCTACCCGCATTTCACGGCGGTGATCGTCGATGTTCGGGAGAATGTCGAATGGGCCGTCGACCCTTGGCGCAAGGCGCCTGGGAAAAGTCCCGACCTTCTGCCGCTCGACAAGTGGCAGAAGGCCTCCTGATCAATGAAGCGCCTGGGCGCCTTCGAGACTACTTCAAGTGCTGTGCGAGATGCTTGTTCATCTCGAACATCGTGACCTTCTTTTTGCCGAAGATCGGCTGAAGCTTGTCGTCCGCCAGGATCTCGCGCTTGTTCTCGGGATTCTGGAGGTTGTGCTTCTTGATGTACTCCCACATCTTGCTCACGACCTCGCCCCGGGCAATCGGGTTGGACCCGACGATGACCGCCAGTTCCTTGGAGGGCTGCAGGGGCTTCTGAAGCGCGTTGGGCTTAGCGGAGGCCGTCTTCTTGGCGGCGGGCTTTGCAGCCGCCTTGGCGGCTGGCTTCGCCGCAGGCTTCTTGGCTTTCGCGGCGGTCGTCTTAGTGGCCATGAGTTCCTCCGAAAGGTAATGGCGAGAGCAGCTGAATGAAAAGGTTTGGCCGTCCTGCTGGCGGCCGAGAAAGTCCGATCCCTCTGAGATTGGCTTAACAGGGTTTCAGCGAAATCGAGCTTATGGCTGCTTTACTGCCCCAGCAAGACTATCCTTTGGTCTTTGAACCGCTCTTTGAACGACTTTTCACGCAAATCGTGGAAACGGCACCACCGAATTCACAGCCGGTCCAAATTCCTCTTGTTGTTCAGACACTTTCAACGCGCGTTCGACCGCCGACCGAACATGGGAGACGATGGCTTCGTTGGGACACGGCTTGGCCAGAAAAGCCGCGCCGGGGGGCAAATCACCCTGCGCGGGCCATTGCCGACCCGACATCACCAGAATTTCGAGGTGGGGCCACGATTCGTGGGCGGACCGCGCGAGATCGTATCCGTTTCCGCCGCATGGCATATCGACGTCGGTGAGAAGGACACTGACTGGCAACCCTGAATCGAGGATCGTGAAGGCTTCCGTCGCCTGGGCGGCTTCGATCACCCTAAAGCCGGCATCCTCTAAAAGCTCTGCCAAGACCAGCCGAATCAGAGGCTCGTCTTCGACAAGAAGTATTGCGGGCGTATCCTCGGTCATTGGATCCAAAACTCGAACGCGATGCACAGTAACGCTAGGGGGATTTCCGAGTTCCCTTGAACGACCAGCATTTCTCCACGCGAGGGAGTTTTTCCACAGATTGCTTTGGTTTTCCCGGAAATGAGCCTCGTGGAGCGCTCAGCCACGACCGGAATGGGTGGCTCTGCCGCTTTCGAT
>NZ_JBFUKD010000275.1:0-4693 GCF_056401005.1 Microvirga sp. P4_G7
CTGCGTCGGCGCGGTCGCCATGGGGATTTCACCGATTTTCGTGCGGTTTGCCGCAGCCGACGTTGGACCGTACGCGAGCGCCTTCTGGCGTGTCGCTCTCTCCTTGCCGATCGTTTATGCCTGGATGCGGATCGAAGAACGGCCCGGTTCATCCGAGCGGCCACTTGTCTTCTTCAGCCGAGCATCGATCCTCGCGGGCCTCGCCTTCACCGGCGACCTTTTCTTCTGGCACCTGTCGATCCTGAGAACGACGGTCGCCAACGCGACATTCTTCGCTGCGGGCGCTCCGCTCTTCGTCATTCTCATCACCTGGCTCGTCCTCAAGCAGAGGATCCAGACAGGGACGGTGGTCGGACTTCTGATCTGCCTTGCTGGAGGCGCGGCCCTGATCGGCCAAAGCCTCCAGGTTCATCCCGACCGCCTGCAAGGCGATCTGTTCGGCATCGCCACGGCATTCTTCTTTGGCCTCTATTTCATTGCAATGGGCCGGGCGCGGGAAAAAGCGGGGGCAGCGCGAGTGACATTCGAGGCGGGCCTCGTGACGAGCCTGTGCCTTCTTGCCATCGCTCTCGCCCTTGAAACCCGCATCGTTCCGCAGACCTGGCAGGGGATCTCGGCTCTGGCGGCGATGGCGTTCATCAGCCAGGCGGGCGGCCAGGGTCTTCTTGCCGTCGCGCTCGGTCGTCTGCCGGCGACGTTCTCATCCCTGGTGATTTTTCTCGAAGCGATGGCTGCGGCGGTATTTGGCTGGCTGATCCTCGGCGAAGCCTTGACGCCGGTGCAGGCCGGCGGGGGTGCGCTCATCCTGTTCGGCATCTGGGTCGCACGTCCGAAAGCGGCGTCATAGCCGGCTAACTGTCCACAGGCATTTCACTGTGATAATTTTGCATTCTTTCCTTGTTACGTTTTCGCGGGTCTTGATGCCCCGTCCGTTCTGACCGACAACGATTCGACATACTTATTTGAAATTTGGCCGCTCCTTTTGCCGGATCGAACCAACGTCCATGATCGCCGTTCCCTTCTCATTCGCACGAAACTTGCGGCGAAGCCTTTGGCTTGCGGCGTTTTTTGGCGCCGGCAGCCTCGTTTCGGCTGCGCCCGCGCTGGCCGATCTGCGGCTGTGCAACATGACGCCGGGGCGCGTCGGCGTGGCGTTGGGCTATCGCGATAACCAGGGCTGGGTCACGGAGGGCTGGTGGAACCTGAACTCCCGGTCCTGCGAGACCCTGTTGAAAGGCCAGCTTGCGGGGCGCTTCTACTACGTCTACGCGATCGATTACGACCGCGGCGGCGAATGGACGGGACGCTCGTTCATGTGCACCCGCGAGCGGGAATTCACCATTCGCGGAACAGAGGATTGCCTCGCTCGCGGCTTCGATCGCAGCGGCTTCTTCGAAGTCGACACCGGTGAGCAACAAAGCTGGACGATCCAGTTGACAGATACGAACCGCCCAGGGGGGCCATGAGATATGCGACGCGCACGGCGCACTAAGATTCTTGCCACGTTGGGCCCGGCCTCCGAAAACCCGGAGATGATCGCGCGCCTGTTCGAGGCTGGAGCCGACGTTTTTCGTTTGAACATGAGCCATCTGGCTCGCGAGAAGCTGCCGGAGCGCGTCGAGATGATCCGCAGCGTCGAGGCGAAGTTCAAGCGCCCGATCGCGATTCTGGCTGATCTCCAGGGTCCGAAGCTGCGCGTCGGTACGTTCGAAGGCGACGGCGCGATGCTGAAGAAGGGCCAGAGCTTCATCCTGGATGCGGACAAGACGCCCGGCAACGAGAAGCGCGTCCACCTTCCCCATCCGGAGATTCTGTCCTCTCTCGAGGCCGGCCACACCATCCTCATCGACGACGGTAAGCTTCGCCTGCGGGTCAAGCGGGTCAAGGACGGTCAGGCGGTCACCGAGGTCGAGGTCGCCGGAAAGATTTCGAACCGCAAGGGCGTCAGCCTGCCGGACACGATCATCCCCGTCGCCGCCATGACCGAGAAGGACCGCTCGGATCTCGAAGCGGCCCTCGCCGCCGGCGTCGATTGGATCGCCCTCTCCTTCGTGCAGCGTCCGGAGGACGTCGCCGAGGTGAAGAAGGTGGCGCGCGGCCGCGCCCTCGTCATGTCCAAGCTCGAGAAGCCGCAGGCCATCACGCGCCTCGACGAGATCGTCGAAATTTCCGATGCGGTGATGGTCGCTCGCGGCGATCTCGGCGTCGAGATGCCGCTCGAAAAGGTCCCGGGAATCCAGAAGCGGATCATCCGCGCCGCCCGCAAACTCGGTAAGCCCGTCGTCGTGGCGACGCAGATGCTCGAATCGATGATCACGTCACCGGTTCCCACCCGTGCGGAAGTCTCGGACGTCGCGACGGCCGTCTATGACGGCGCGGACGCGGTGATGCTCTCCGCCGAAAGCGCGTCCGGTCAGTACCCTGTCGAGGCAGTCGCGACGATGAACCGGATCGCCGAAGAGGTGGAGCAGGATCACGCCTATTGGTCGATCATCCAGGCCCAGCGCACGGAGCCGGAAGCCACAGGCTCCGACGCCATCGCCGCCGGCGCGCACCAGATCGCAGATACCCTGCACCTCAAATCCATCGCGGCCTGGACGTCGTCCGGTTCGACGGCGTTCCGCATCGCCCGCGAACGCCCGAATTCCACCGTGCTGGCGCTCACGCCGAACATCAATACGGCCCGTCGTCTGGCCCTGGTATGGGGTGTCCATGCCATCCGGACGAAGGATGCGAGCGACATCGACGACATGACGGCGCGGGCCTGCAAGTTCGCCGTCCGCGAAGGCCTTTCACAGGCGAACGACCGACTCATCATCGTCGCGGGCGTGCCCTTCGGAACGCCCGGCGCCACCAACATGGTGCGCATCGCCTTCGTGACGCAGGAAGACRCCGCGCAGGCCTGACGCCCGCTGGCCAAAGGATCTAGAGGTCGAGTCCGTCGACCTCTAGGGCCAATCTGTCGGTGATTTTCCGGAGCATGGGAAATTGCGGATTGATGGCAAGCGCCTTGCGGTAGGCCGCGAGGGCACGGGCTTTGTCGTCGGAGGCCATGTAAATGTGCCCAAGACCGGCCCAAGCGTTGAACTGACGAGGTTCGATGGTCAGGGTTCGCCTCAGATCGGCCATGGCGTTCGCCGGATCCTCCAGCATGTAGAAGACGGTCGCGCGTTGGTTCCAGGCCTCGGCCCAACTGGGCTGCAACGCGATCACCCGATCCAGCAATTCGACCGCGAGCGGATAATCCTTCTTCTCGACGGCCTGGCCGGCGCGGCTCAGAAGCAGATCCGCCGTGTCCGAGCCC
Organism: Microvirga sp. P4_G7; assembly: GCF_056401005.1. Classification (NCBI taxonomy): domain Bacteria; kingdom Pseudomonadati; phylum Pseudomonadota; class Alphaproteobacteria; order Hyphomicrobiales; family Methylobacteriaceae; genus Microvirga; species Microvirga sp. P4_G7. The sequence goes on from NZ_JBFUKD010000275.1 coordinate 3,305, forward strand.
GAGCGCTCCCACCGGCGCTCGATGAGGGCGGCGACGCCCTTCGCTTCGTCCTCGTCCTGGGMCTTGGACAGCCGCTCGAACAGGGCGTCGAGGGTGACGGGCTTGCGCGCCGGCGGCTTTGCCTGCGCGGTCCCCTTGTCCGTCGCCGGAGGCTTAGGACGAGCATCCTGGGCCTGAGCCATCGAGAAACTCAGGGCGATCAGGAGGCCAAGCATGAACGCAAAAAGCCGCATGCCGGAACCATGGAGGATTCCGGCATGCGGCGTCAATTCAGATTTGGCGCGGCATAGCCGCACCGAAGCGCATTAGCCCTGGCGGGCCTTGTAGCGCTTCTGCGTCTTGTTGATGATGTACACCCGACCCTTGCGACGCACGAGCTGGTTGTCGCGGTGACGGCCGCGGATCGACTTCAACGAGTTTCGGATCTTCATGTCCGGTCTCCTGCGGCCATTCGGGAAGGGCCGGATTAATGCAATGGTGGGCGCGGCTGGGATCGAACCAGCGACCCCTACGATGTCAACGTAGTGCTCTCCCGCTGAGCTACGCGCCCCGGAAACGGCTAATTTTCGTACCCGCTTCGTGTGTGGAGGGCGTATACCGGCAAGCAGGCGGGGACGCAAGCCGGGATGACGAACCTTTTTTATGCCGCCATCATTTTGTCGACTTCGTTCACGAGATCGCGCAGGTGAAACGGCTTGGAGAGGATCTTTGCGTCCTTGGGAGCCTGTGAATCCGGGTTCAGCGCAACAGCCGCAAAGCCCGTGATGAACATGACCTTGATTTCAGGATCAAGCTCCGTTGCCCGCCTTGCCAKCTCGATTCCGTCCATTTCCGGCATGACGATATCCGTCAAAAGGAGCTCGAAGGGTTCTTCCCGCAGCCTGTCGTAGGCGGAGAGGCCGTTGTCGAACGAGGCGACGTCGTAGCCAGCGTTTTCCAGGGCCTTCACCAGGAAGCGCCGCATGTCGTTGTCATCTTCTGCCAGAATAATCTTCATCGGTCGGCATTCCCAATCGTCGCGGAGTGTTCCCTTGTTCATGCGACGCAGCCGGTAAACAACGGGTGAAAGCGCCCGCGACCCGGTCGATTTATGCCAAGAATTATTGTCGGAATTATTTGGGAACGATCATCGAAGGAACAACTGAAGAACGACTGGAATAATCAATGGACAGACGGGTGGCGCACCGGCACACTAAGTGAACCGTTCTATTTCCCTTTTTCGAGGCGTCCCAAACCTGATGCGGCCAGCTTTCGCCGAGGATTTCGAACCCCCCTTCATCGTCGTCGAGCCTTCGGTGCAAACGACGCCTTTCGTCTTCAATGTGCCCCATGCCGGGGCCGTCTACCCGGCTTCTTTCCTCGAATCCTCCCGTCTCGATCCCTTGGCCC
>NZ_JBFUKD010000276.1:0-4665 GCF_056401005.1 Microvirga sp. P4_G7
TTGTCCGTCAGCACCGGACGGATTTCGGTCGGCTGGACCACCGAGCCCGACGTGGAGGGCCAGCGGTTGCGTCTCGAATGGCGCGAAACGGGCGGGCCGARGGTATCGCGGCCGAAGCGGCATGGGTTCGGTTCCCGCCTGCTCAACCGGGTCCTGACGTCGCAATTGAGTGCCGAAGTCGAGATGGACTACGCCCCCCAAGGGTTGCATGTCGTCATCGTGACCCTTCTGAAGCGCACCGAGACGCTCAACCCGCTCGGGTAGCTTTCCGCGGCGCTTCGTCGGTGACATTAAGGCCAGTTGGCGGCCCCGGCTTAAACACCTATGTAGCGGCAGCATATGAAGTGCGGGACGAATGGCGGCCCGTCGACAAGGCATTGATTGATGAACGAACGGATCGACCCCATCCCATTGCAGAAACCGAATGTGAAGCCGGTCGACCATCCGCGGGTGATGGGCGGCCGCATCGGCGTTCTGCTTCTCAATCTGGGGACACCCGAGGCCACCGATTACTGGTCGATGCGGCGCTATCTGAAGGAGTTCCTTTCGGACAAGCGGGTCATCGAAACGTCCCGCCTGCTGTGGTGGCCGATCCTGAACCTGATCATTCTTTCCACGCGACCGGGCCGAAAAGGGCGCGACTACGACACGATTTGGAACAAGGAGCGCAACGAGGGCCCGCTGAAGACCATCACCCGCGCCCAAGCGGAGGATCTGACGCGTCATCTCCACGCGACGGCCGGCGACCGCGTCGTGGTCGATTGGGCGATGCGCTATGGTAAGCCCGAGGTGCGTGCGCGCATTCAAGCACTCCTCGATCAGGGATGCGACCGCGTTCTGCTCGTTCCGCTCTACCCCCAATATTCGGCAGCAACCTCCGCCACCGCCTGCGACCACGCCTTTCGCGCGCTGATGGATATGCGCTGGCAGCCGAGCGTGCGCGTATCGCCGCCCTATCACGACGATCCGGTCTATATCGACGCCGTCGCCACCTCCATGAAACGCGCGCTTTCGAAGCTGTCGTTCGAACCGGAGGTGGTTCTCGTCTCATTCCACGGCGTCCCGAAAGAATATCTCCTCAAGGGCGACCCTTACCATTGCCATTGCGTCAAGACGTGGCGACTCCTGCGTGAATCGTTCGGTTGGTCGGAGGAGCGCCTTCGCCTCAGTTTCCAATCGCGCTTCGGCCCCGACGAGTGGCTCCAGCCGTACACGGACAAGACGGTGGAAGCCCTGGCGAAGAGCGGCGTGAAGCGCATGGCGATCGTCGCGCCCGGGTTTTCCGCCGACTGCCTGGAGACGCTCGAAGAACTCGATGTCGAGAACCGCGAGATCTTCATGCATAACGGCGGCGAAGAATTCGCTTATCTGCCCTGCCTCAACGATAGCGAGGACGGCATGCGCGTCATCCGACATATCGTCGAGCGCGAGCTGCAGGGCTGGCTCTGAGCCGGACGAATGTGACGATCGATGCGGACGATTATGTAACTCTAGCGCAGAACGGAGCCTGCGCCTAAGCTCGCTCCGCTGGCTTAGGAGGACGCATGCCCATCGCAACCGGGTTTGATATCTTCGTCGTCGCTCTCGTGGCGCTCGTCATCCTGACGCTCGCCATGGGGGTACGGACCGTTCCGCAAGGATACGCCTACACGGTCGAGCGCTTCGGGCGCTACTCGCGAACCCTTGGCCCAGGACTCGGCCTCATCGTTCCCTATGTCGAGCGGATCGGCAAAAAGGTGAACATCATGGAGCAGGTGCTCGACGTCCCGAGCCAGGAGGCTTTCACCAAGGACAATGCGGGCGTCACCATCGATGCGGTGGCGTTCTTCCAGGTACTCGACGCCGCACGGGCGTCCTACGAAGTCTCCAACCTCCATCAAGCGCTCCTGGTCCTGACGATGACCAATATCCGCACGGTCGTCGGCTCGATGGACCTCGACCAGTTGCTCTCACACCGCGACGAGATCAACGAGAAGCTGTTGCGCGTGATGGACGCCGCCGCCTCGCCTTGGGGTGCGAAGGCCACACGCATCGAGATCAAGGACATCCTGCCGCCGCAAGATCTCGCGGGAGCGATGGCGCGCCAGATGAAGGCGGAGCGCGAGAAGCGCGCGACCATTCTCGAGGCGGAGGGCCAGCGGCAATCCGAGATTCTGCGCGCCGAAGGCCAGAAACAGGGACAGATTCTCGCCGCCGAAGGCCGTCGCGAGGCCGCTTTCCGCGACGCCGAGGCCCGCGAACGACAAGCGGAGGCTGAAGCCAAGGCCACTGCGATGGTCAGCACGGCAATCGGCGAAGGCAATCTCGCCGCGGCCAATTTCCTGGTCGCCGAGAAGTATATCGATGCCTTGCGGGCGATGGCGGCGGCGCCGAACCAGAAGGTCATCATCGTGCCGATCGAGGCGGCCGGCCTTGCCGGCACGCTCGGCGGCATCGCGGAAATCACCCGCTCTGTCTTCAGCGAAGGTGGCGACAAGGGTCTGACACGCACCGTTCCGACAGTCTCAGGCGGGCAGGGGCGCTAGATGATCGTCGATCTAATTGTCGGATTCGCGCCCTGGGTGTGGATCATCCTCGGGATCATCCTGATGGGGCTCGAACTCCTCGCGCCGGGCGTTTTCCTGATCTGGCTCGGCCTCGCGGCTGTGGCAACGGGGATCCTCACGCACATACTCGCCGTCTCCTGGCAGGTCTCGTTCATCGCCTTCGCGGTCTTGTCGGTCCTGGCCGTCCTGTTGGGGCGCGCCATCAGCCGGCCGATCGCTCAGGACGATACGGGCGCCGATGTCCTGAACCGCCGTGGCCATGCACTRCTCGGGCGCAGGTTCGTGCTGGAAGCGCCGATCAAGGACGGCGAGGGGCGGGTCCGGGTCGACGACAGTTCGTGGCGCGTCACCGGTCCCAATCTCCCCATCGGCGCGACGGTTCGTGTGGTGCGTGTCGACGGGACCACCTTGGTGATCGAGCCCGCTCCGCCTGAAATATAACCTAGGGTTAACCCGAATCGTGTACCCACGAAGACCTGATAGTCTTCCAGACTTGGCCGTGATTCTATGACTGCGCTTTGACGCTTTGATCGGACAGCGGAGATTGATGGGGTCCCTCGTACTATCTTCGCCGGTTGCGAAATCGAGCTTTCTCTCGCAGACCGCCCTCGTGACGGGGCTCTCGTTTCTCACCGCAGGAGCGGCGAGCGCCGCGTGCGGCCCGACCTTCGATCCTGCCAGCAACCAGGTCGTCACCTGCGATACGTCCGCGCCCAATCCCGTCACCACCCGCATCCAGGCGTTGGTGGGGAGCACGAATGTCTCCGTCAATGTTCAGGCGGGCGCGGAGATCGAAGTCATCGGTGAGAACGTCATCCTCGTCGGGGATCGGAGCCGGGTTCAGAATTTCGGCACGGTGCGCGTCGTTGGCCCCGATCCGGCGAATGTCGGCGGAATCGGGATCGGAAGCGGCAGCGAGGCCATCAACGCCGGCACGATCACGACCGACAATGTCAACGCTGAGGCGATGTTCATCAATGCGGGCGCCAGCGGCAGCCGCCTGACCAACACGCTCAACGGCACCATCATCACGAACGGCGCGGCATCTGGCGGTATGGTGGCGTTCAGCGGCAGCGGGCATACGCTCACCAATCTCGGCGCCATCACCACCAACGCGGACAACAGCGTCGCCATCTACGCCCTTCAAACGAGCGGCGGTCACACGCTGATCAATTCAGGCGTGATCAACACCGTCGGCGCGTTCAGTCAGGGGATGCGGATCGAGGGCGGGACGGCGAGCAACAACAACGTGTCCAACACGGCTGGTGCGCGCATCGCGACGAGCGGCGACAACGCCGAGGCGATCCGCATCATCGGCAGCGACAACACGATCGTCAATGCGGGAACCTTGACCACAAACGGCATGGCTGCTCACGGTATTCTCGCCAGCGGAAGCCGCAACACGATTTCCAACAGCGGCACGATCGTCGCGTCGGGTGCCAACGCGGACGGCATACAATCCATCGGTGGCGGTCTCGGATCGATCACCAACAGCGGCCAGGTGAGCGCGCTCGGCGTCAATGGCAACGCCATTGTGCTCGGCGGAGCGACAACGCTCACCAACCTCTTCGGCGCGCAGATCTTCGGCCGGCAAGGTAGCGGCGTCGTGGCGACGGCCGGCATCGTTCTCGACAATTCCGGCTCGATCGTCGGTGGTCTGAACGGCCTTCAGGTGAGCGGCGGTGCGACGATCGTGAATTCCGGAACGATCGTGGGCGGCGGTCCGGGTTTGGTTTTCACGGGCACTGCCGCCAACACGGTGACGAATTCCGGCACCATTTCCAGCGACGGCAGCGTCGCCGTCCAGTTCGGCGCGGGATCTGACATCATGACCGTCACTGGCGGTCTCGTCGGCGGTGCCGTCGACCAGTCCGACGGAGTCGACCGGTTCTCGATTTCCGCGGGCATCGTGTCCGGCACAGTTTTCCAGGGACGCGGTATCGATGATTTCGTCATGACGGGCGGGCAGATTCAAGCGCTCAGCCAAGGCGACAATCGCGACACGTTCCGTATGTCCGCCGGTCGCATCGTCGGCGCCTTCGAAGACGGCGACATGGCGGTCATGACAGGGGGACAGATCGGTCGCGTCGACATGAAACTCGACGACAATCTCTTCGAC
>NZ_JBFUKD010000277.1:0-4664 GCF_056401005.1 Microvirga sp. P4_G7
CATCCAGGAAGACGAGCCCTACTTCCGCGACCTGCGTGAACGCTGGTCCGCCGCCCTGCGCGAAGCCCACCAAGCGATCCCGCACCCGCCTTACGCCGACGAGATTTGACCTCCCGCTTGTCTTCACCGGCCTCGTGCCGATGACCTCGCTTCGTGGCACATGTCGCATTTCCGATCGAGGTGGCCGGGACGAGCCCGACCATGACAGGAGAGGGGGAGTTTTTGCGCCGCTGCGCAACCGCTTCCTTCCTCGCCCTTGCCGGAACGGACGTTGACCGGCGCATGATTTCCAGTGTTACGTCGATCCCGGAGCTGGGCTGAACCCGGCTCTGGGGCGTGAGAACCTCACCTGAGCGGTCGGCATCGGCCGCAAATGATGCCTTCCCTACCGTTATGGTCGGGGAGGTGTTGCCGTATGTCCAGGGCGAAAGTCTAAAGGGCAGCACGGTCGTCTCAGGCGGCTTCTCAACTCCCCGACCACCAGGGCTCCTGGTGGTCGTTCTCGTTTCAAGGGAGGGGATTGATGGACCCGACGATACCGGCGTTTGGCGAATACAGCGTGGTCGCTGATTTGCTCAACAAGTTTCACACGGCGAGCGAGATCATTCAGGCGCTGATGATCGTCACGATGATGGTGACGGTGCTCGGCGTCGCATGGATCGGAATGCGAGGTTTGGTGGAGGTGATGAGAGTCCGGCGGAGGAACGCAGCCGACCTGGTCATGTCCGGGACTGACCAAGATCGCGCAGCCTATGCCATGCGAACCGCTCTCCTGCCATTCCGAGACATCGTCCCCGCCGTCATCCTCGCACCTCATCCTGAGGAGCCGCGTGAGCGGCGTCTCGAAGGAGGATCCAGAGAGCCCTGAAAACGCCCCGTCCTTCGAGACGCGACTGCGTCGCTCCTCAGGATGAGGCTTTTGGGGGAGCCTATCGATAGGTCGCCGTTACGACGCGCGTCGAGATACGCGCGTCTCAGGCCGTCCGGCGCTGTGTCATCAGCGGGCGCATGAACGACAGAATCACGCCGTAGGGAGCAAGCGAGAGCGCCGCGAGCGCCAGCTTCACGAGGTAATCCGCGATCGCGAGATTGACCCAGGGGAGCGCGATGCAGGCATCGGCGATGCCGACGCGGCCGAGCAGGTCGGAAATCGTCGTGCCGACGACAGGCAGGTCGCCGCAATAGAAGGCGATCGAGAAGAAGAGCACCGTATCGAGCGCGGACGAGATCACCGAGGAGACGAAGGGCGGCAGCCACCAGGCCTTGTCGCGCAGGCGGGCGAAGATGCGGATGTCGAGGAGCTGCGCGGTCAGGAAGGCGACGCCGGACGCCATGGCGATACGAGGAGTCGCCAGCATGATCGAGAGGGCTACGGCGAGCACGAAGCCCACATACACCACCCGGCGCGCCCCGGTGACGCCGAAGCGGCGGTTCGACAGGTCGGTGACCAGGAACGAGAAGGGATAGGTGAACGCGCCCCAGGTCAGGTAGTCGCCGAGGCCGGCATGCTGAAACGGATATTGGACCAGGATGTTGGAGGCGAGCACGACGAGAGTCATCGCCACGAGGGCAATCACGAAGTCGCGGCGGTCGATCGCGGTCACAGGCATCCAATGCTCCTCAACCAAGGACGGGACAAACGCAAACGGGCGGCACCGAGCCGCCCGCAAGACACATTCTGTCGAAACCCAGGATTAGCTCGCGACGGCGAGCTTCTTCTCGATCTCGCGCTTGATCGTGCGGGCGTTGTCCGACAATTCGTCGTTCTTCGCCTTGGCGAGGAAGCTGTCGAGACCGCCGCGGTGCTCGACCGAGCGAAGGGCGTTGGCGGAGATGCGCAGGCGCACGGAGCGCTGCAGGGTCTCCGACTGCAGGGTGACATTGCAGAGGTTCGGGAGGAACTTCCGCTTCGTCTTACGGTTCGAGTGGCTCACCAGGTGGCCGCTCAGCACGGCCTTTCCGGTCAGTTCGCAACGGCGCGACATGGTTCAAATCCTATTCGTCAAAGGGGCCACGGCTTGGTAAGTCACGGGTTTGCTCAACGCAGATCCCGCGCCGCCGGACACCGAAAGTCCTGGGAAGGTGCGAGCCTATAGGCCCAAACAGGGCCCGCCGTCAACATTTGCTCGCAGTTGCGACGCCATTTTTGTAACATCGTGGTCACGATTTATTCCGATTTGCGTGCGAACAGCTTCGCTCACCCGATCAGAGGCATGCCGATGCGTCTTCTCCTCCTCGCGTCTCTCAGCTTGGCCGTCAGCGGCCTGATGTCGCCGAGCCACGCGCAGACCCTCAGAGCCGATTACGAGGTCAGTCTGGCCGGGCTCCCGCTCGGGACCGCGGACCTGTCGTCGACTTTCGAGGGCCAGAAATACAACATGCAGCTGGCGGTCAAGCTGACAGGCATCGCCAGGATGCTGACCGGCGGCAAGGGCGCGGCGACGGCCTCGGGCACCATTGGCGGACCACGTCCGCTGCCGGCGGCGTTCGCCGTGACGTCCCGCGCCTCGGGCGACCAGCGGACCGTCCGCATGGGTCTCAATGCCGGCGACGTCTCCGCCGTCGAGATCGCTCCGCCGGTCGACGAGAAAGCCGATCGAGTCCCGCTCAAGGACGCCGACAAGAAGGGCGTGGTCGATCCCATCAGTGCGCTTCTGATGCCCGCGGTGGTGACGGGGAGCCTGACGGATGCGGCCAATTGCAATCGCACGATCCCGGTCTTCGACGGGGCGGCGCGATTCAACGTCGTGTTGACCTACGACGAGACCAAATCCGTCGACAAACCGGGCTACAAGGGGCCGGTCCTGGTCTGCAAGGCGCGCTATGTCGCCATTTCCGGCCACCGGGCCCTGCGCCCGTCGACGAAGTTCATGCAGGAGAACAAGGACATGAGCGTGTGGTTGATGCCGGTGGAGCGGCAACGGCTCCTCGTTCCGGTCAAGATTTCCGTTCGCACCATGGTCGGCATGAGCGTGGTGGAGGCCTCCAACCTCACCGTCGGAGACGGCGCGACGGTCGTCCCCATCGCAACGGATCCGGTGAAGGCCGGGGCGGTGCAATAGACGGCCGTCGGCAATGGCATTCGCCGACGACCACTATCATCGGCATGGTAAACCGGAAGGGCATGGTAAACCGGAAGGCGCGCTCCCATATGGAGTGCCGCCGGCGATTCTCCGGCGTGGCTGTGAGCAATATGTCCCTGCCCGTTTCCGGCCTCCCGGCGGCTGGCGTCCCTGATCCCGGGATTCGATCTCGACCCCGCGATCCTCGAACCCCCTGAGGCTATGGCCCGTCGTTCTCTGCCTCCGCAATTCCGCGCGCGCGGCGTGACCGCCGTGCTCGGCCCGACGAATACCGGCAAGACCCATCTCGCCATCGAGCGCATGTTGGCGCACGAGAGCGGCATGATCGGGCTGCCGTTGCGGCTGCTTGCCCGCGAGGTCTACCAGCGCGTCGTCGAGAAGGCGGGTGCGCACAACGTGGCGCTGGTGACCGGCGAGGAGAAGATCAAGCCGGACAACCCGCGTTATTGGATTTCCACCGTCGAGGCGATGCCGCGCGATCTCGACCTCTCTTTCGTCGCTATCGATGAAGTCCAGCTCGCGAGCGATCTCGACCGGGGCCATGTCTTTACCGACAGGCTCTTGCATCAGCGGGGACGCGACGAGACGCTGCTGATCGGCTCCAACACCATGCGGCCTCTGATCGAGGCGCTGATTCCCAACGTCCACGTGGTGACACGGCCGCGATTGTCGCAACTGACCTTTTCCGGCGAGAAGAAGGTCTCGCGGTTGCCCCGGCGGTCCGCGATCGTGGCGTTCTCGGCGGAGGAGGTCTACGCCATCGCCGAGCTGATCCGCCGCCAGAGCGGTGGCGCTGCCGTTGTGCTCGGCGCCCTGTCGCCGCGCACCCGCAACGCCCAGGTCGAGCTGTACCAGTCCGGAGAGGTCGAATATCTCGTCGCCACCGACGCGGTCGGAATGGGTCTCAACCTCGACGTCGACCACGTGGCCTTCGCCTCGGACAAGAAATTCGACGGATTCAGGTTCCGCAAACTCTACCACGCCGAGCTGGCGCAAATCGCCGGGCGGGCCGGACGGCACATGCGGGACGGCACCTTCGGCAYGGCGGGACGGTGCCCGCCATTCGACGCCCAAACGGTCGAGGCGCTCGAGAATCATACCTTCGACCCGGTCCGCGTCATCCAATGGCGCAACCCGGATCTCGATTTTCGCACCCTGGAGCACCTGCGCAACACCTTGGCCGTACAGCCCCGCGAGCACGGCTTGGTGCGGGCCCCCATGGCGGAGGACGTCGCGGCCCTGGAATTGCTGGCGCGCGATGACGATATCAAGGCCTATGGCCGTTCCCAACGGGCCGTCGAGCGACTCTGGCAAGTCTGCCAAGTGCCTGATTACCGGAAGGTTTCGCCGCAGACGCACGCAGATCTCGTTGGGCAGATCTATCGCTTTTTGATGAAGAGCGGCGCCGTGCCGGAGGATTGGTTTTCGGGTCATATCTCGGCCCTCGACCGGACGGACGGGGACATCGACACCCTCTCCAACCGCATCGCCCAAGTCCGAACTTGGACCTTTGTCGCCAACCGTCCGGACTGGCTGAAGGATCCGGAGCATTGGCAGGGTGTTGCGCGTCAGGTAGAGGAC
>NZ_JBFUKD010000278.1:0-4592 GCF_056401005.1 Microvirga sp. P4_G7
TCCCAGCACGACGCCGAGGGCAACCCACACGATCAGATCATCGATGTCCATCGGCTTGGGTTGCGGCAGAGGTGCCCAAAGGTCGGCCTTCGCGGCGAGCGCCTTGGCATAGAACCAGCCGCCAAGCAGGCCCACGATATAGGCCAGTGCATACCACCGCACGGCGAAGGGGCCGACGGCGAAGATGATGGGATCGATGGCAGGGAAGGGGATGGCGAAAAGGGGCATGGCTTGGTTCTGAATATCCCTGCCATTGGACCCACCGGCCGGCCAGCGTCAACCCTGTTGCGGTTTCAACCGAAAGAGACCACATGTGAATGGCTTATATCCCGCTTTTCAATACGGAATGACCTATGTCTCAGACGTCCAACAGGATTTTCGATGAGATCGCCCGTCTCGCAACGGATGCGGCCGGCGCTGCTCAAGGGGTCAAACGCGAGGTCGAAACGGTTGCGAAGGCGCAGATCGAGCGCCTGATCAAGGATATGGACGTGGCGACCCGCGAAGAGGTCGAGGTCCTTCGCGACATGGTTACGGCTCTGCGGGAAGAGAACGAGCAACTGGCCGTTCGCCTGAAGGCCCTCGAAGAGCGGCTCCCCTGACCGACAAGGGGCAAGGGGTCCCCCACATGAGTCCTTGTTCCACAATGAGTCCTTGTCGTTGAATTCACGATGCTTTCAACGTAGGCCTGCCATGCGTCCGCCCGTTGTGGACAGATCTTTGTCGTCCATTGTGGCGGGCGGCAAAATCCTCGACTGTCGAGTTGCACATTGATTCGTGTTCGCCGCGTGATTCAACTGTTCTAATCTCAAGATTAGTCAGGAATTACGTACCTTCCCGAATATGACTGTGCAATCTTATTGCAAGGGACCGCTTCTGGTCTCGGGCTTGCTTGAGACGAAGCGGATCGACATGTCCCTGCTCCCTATCCAAATTGACCGTGCTGAGCATCCTCTCGACATCGTCGAGCGGCTGGCTTCGCTTCGGCATTGGATTTTTGACCGCGCGGACGCGGACGAAATGTCCATTTCCGTCGAGGGAGCGTGGTGCGAATACCAGATCGCGTTCACGTGGCTGGACGAGGTGGAGGCGCTCCACGTCGCATGCGCATTCGATCTCAAAGTGGTGGATCGCCGACGCCAGGACATTCTGGAGCTCGTCGCACGCATCAATGAACAATTGTGGATCGGACATTTCGACATCTGGTCCAACGGCAACGTCGTGATGTTCCGGCACGGTGTGCCGCTCGCCGGCGGAGCCGAACTCACGCAGCCGCAATGCGAGACGCTCCTGAAGGCCGCCGTGGAGGCCTGCGAACGTTACTATCAGGCGTTCCAGTTCGTGATGTGGGCCGGCAAGTCGGCGCAGGAAGCGCTGAATTGCGTGCTGTTCGAAACCGAGGGCGAAGCCTGAACCGTGCTCGACAGGGCAGGGGAGAGATGGAATAGATACGCCCCCTCCCACTAGCCGCCTGAGTTGTCATGCCTGCTGAAACATCCGATCTGCCTTCGTCCCTCGTGCTTGTCGGCGCCGGAAAGATGGGCGGCGCCATGTTGGAAGGTTGGCTTGCCGTCGGCATGTCTGCGTCGGCCATGACCGTGGTCGATCCGCGCCCGTCGGATGAAATGAGGCGCCTTTGCGCCGATCGGAAGATTGCTCTCAATCCAGCGACGATTGCGCCACCGACCGTGCTGGTATTCGCGATCAAGCCGCAGATGCTCGACGACGTCGCGCCGGCCATCGATGCCATCCTGGGCGAGGACACGTTGGTCATTTCCATTCTCGCCGGCAAGACGATCGGCGATCTTTTGGCAAAGTTGCCGCACGCAAAAGCGGTTGTTCGCGCAATGCCGAATCTTCCGGCAAGCATCGGGCGCGGCGCCACCGGGGCGGCCGCGAACGGCAATGTGAGCGAAGCGCAGCGACGGGCCGCAGATGCACTGCTCCGTGCCGTCGGTACAGTCGAGTGGCTGGCGTCGGAGGATCTTGTCGATGCGGTCACGGCGGTCTCCGGCTCGGGACCGGCCTATGTGTTTCATCTCGTCGAATGCCTTGCCGATGCAGGGACCGCGGTGGGACTTCCGCAGGATCTCGCCTTGCGTCTCGCACGCGCGACGATCACCGGATCCGGAGAGCTTTTGTCGCAAAGCAATCTGTCGCCAGCGACCCTGCGCGAAAACGTCACCTCTCCTGGCGGGACGACAGCAGCTGCGCTCGAAATTCTGATGGCCGATCCAGGCGGAATGAAAGCTTTGATGACCAAGGCCGTCGCTGCTGCCAAGAAGCGCGCCGAAGACCTCGCCGGCTGAGGAACGTGGCATTCGCCCGGCTGGCCCCTAGATAACGAAGCAGAGATATCTCAGGAGTGCTGTCATGACCGATACCCCCTCTGCTTCGCAGCCGCTTTCGAAAAAGGAAGCGATCGTTCAGGCTCTGATGCGGCTCGCCGCGGAACGCGCGTGGAAGGATATCGGGATCGGCGATATCGCAAAGGCGGCCGAGGTCAGTCTCGCCGATTTCCGGGATCATTTTCCGTCCAAGGGCGCCATTCTTGCGGCGTTTTCGCGCATGATCGACCGGCAGGTTCTGGAAGGAACGGCCGCCGATCTCGCTGCCGAACCAGCCCGCGACCGCATCTTCGACGTGATGATGCGACGTCTCGATGCGCTGGCGCCTTACAAGTTGGCGCTGAAGAGGATCGCGCGAACGATCGATCTCGATCCGATGGCTCTGGCGGCCCTCAATCGTGAGGCCACAAACTCGCAGCGCTTCATGCTGACGGCCGCAGGAATTTCGACGGACGGGCATCTCGGAACCCTGAAGCTTCAGGGGGCCGTGCTGGTATTCGCCAAGACGTTGAGGACGTGGCTCGACGACAGCGATCCGGATCTGGCGCGAACGATGGCGACACTCGACCGGGAATTGAAACGCGGCGAGCGGGTGCTCGAAGGCGTCGACGATCTGTGCCGGCTGACCTCTCCGATCCGCCGGCTCTGCCGCATGTGTTTTGATCCGAGGTCCCGCGGGAGAGATTCCCGTCGCGCCAAGGATGGCGAGACCAGCAATCCAGCGGCCGCGATCTGACCACGAACCTGTTAAATCTGGGGGGCAAGATGAGTGAGAATGGAGCGGCAAGTGCCGCCATTTCCTTCGACGATTTTATGAAGGTCGATATTCGTGTCGGCCGCATCGTCGCAGCCGAACCGTTTCCGGAGGCGCGCAAGCCTGCATATAAGCTGACGATCGATTTTGGACCGGAGATCGGCGTCAAGCGCTCGTCTGCGCAGATCACCGTCAATCACACGATGGACGAGCTCGTCGGCCAACACATCCTCGCGGTGGTGAACTTCCCGCCGCGGCAGATCGGCCCGTTCATGTCCCAGGTTTTGACGCTGGGCGTTCCCGATGCGCGTGGCGAGGTCATGCTGATCAGGCCCGATCGCGACGTTCCGATCGGCGGCCGTCTCTACTGATCAGGCGGGAAGGCGCACTGTCGCGCGCAGGCCGCCCAGCGGGCTGTCGCTAAGGGTGATGTCGCCTCCGTGGGCTCGCGCAATGTCGCGAGCGATGGCGAGACCGAGGCCCGAGCCGCCTTCGTCCTGATTACGCGCTTCGTCGAGCCGGAAGAAGGGCTTGAAAACTTCGTCCCTCATATCCGGCGGGATACCCGGGCCGTCGTCGTCGACATGCAGCACGAGCCAGCGCGTCTCGTGATTTGCCGAGATCTCGATGACGTCGCTATGGCGTGCGGMATTGGAGACAAGATTGAACAACAAGCGCCGGAACGCGTCGATGCGGACCGTTATGTTCGGGTCTCCGACGATGTCGAGCGACGTCGAATGCCCTTGTCGTTCCGCGTCCGATTGCATTTCGTTGAGAAGTAGACGCAAGTCGGTAGTCACCGCCTGCTCGCCGCTGTCGCCGCGCGCAAAGGAAAGATAGCCTTCGAGCATACGGCTCATCTCGTCCACGTCGCGCTTCAGGTCTTCGATCTCCGGCGTTTGCTCCATCAATGCGAGCGAGAGCTTGAAGCGCGTCAGGATCGTTCGCAGATCGTGACTGACGCCGTTCAACATTGTCGTGCGCTGCTCGATGCTGCGCTCGATGCGGCGCTTCATTTCGAGAAATGCATGACCTGCTTGCCGGACCTCGCGCGCACCGCGCGGACGAAACTCGATCTCGCGTCCTTTGCCGAAATCCTCGGCCGCCTCGGCGAGCCGCAGGATCGGGCGGATCTGGTTGCGCAGGAACAGGATGGCGATGCCGAGCAGAACGAGAGACGACGCTCCCATCCAGACGAGGAAGATATGCGAGTTGGACGCATAGGCTTGGCTTCGACGCGCAAGGACCTGCATGACGTCCTGGTTGTTCAGCTTCACGCGAATTTCGATGTAGTTCGACCGGCCGACCGTATCCATCCAGTAGGGACGATCGAGCTGTCGCCTCAACTCATCCGATAGCGTTTCGTCGAGAATCGAAAAGAACGGCTTCGGGCCAGGGGCTGGAAGATCGGTATCGTGCAGGATGTCGACATCGAGCTGGAGACGCTCGGACGCGATGCGCGCCAGGGTCGCCGCATCGCGGTCCTGGGG
>NZ_JBFUKD010000279.1:0-4560 GCF_056401005.1 Microvirga sp. P4_G7
GTCATGGGGTGAGCATCTAAAAGAAACTGGGTATTTTGGAACCGACTACGCTGTGGTTAATTTTTCTGCACGAGGTTCCACGGACATTATTGTGTCAATCGGGCAAACCGACGGTCTTTATGGCTGGACGGCCCCTGCCACAGCGCATGTCTATGCCCAAAACCCGACCACAGGCAGTTGGGAGGTTAATTCCTTTCAAATTGGAGGCTATGGCGCCTCGGTCCGATCATTCTCCGTCGGATCTGGATTGGGACCCTTGGAATGGGGCGGCGCCTACGTTGCAATAACCGGGCACAATCCCATGATGGGTGTGCCGGGCGGGAAACTTATTGGATCTCCAGTAAAGGTAATAAATCACGTTTTGGCTCCTCGCGGATATGCGGTCACGATACTTGGTGGCTTTGGTCAAACCGTAGATCCCACCTTAAAAGAGATTTTCGAGGCCCTAAAAAGAGGCCTAACCCCCGATGAAATCCGTAAAATTAAAGGCCTCGAACAAAAAGCAAAGGAGATATTCGATCAGATCACGAGCCATTGCTTCCCGCGCGGAGTTTTGATCGATACGATTGAGGGGCCCCGCCCAATTGAAGAAATCCGCGAGGGCGATATCGTCCATGTCATCGGACACAGGGGCGAACCCACGTTCGGACGCGTGGCGCGTTTGTTCCGCGGCATCACCACTGAATGGCTACTGCTCTCCTGCGGCTTGATCGTGACAAGCGGCCACCGCTTCCTCAATGAACTCAATCAGTACGAGCGGATTGACGCGATACTCGAGCGTCGCGGTATGATCGTGCAAAAAGACGGCGAGCTCGTTTGTGTTACGGCGGAACGCGTGCAGTTCTGCGATGAGACACGGCGCCTTTATGAAGAGGCTGAATATGTCGTTGCGGAGAGCAATGGCAATATCACGTTGAAGCCGCAGATCCGAAGCGGATGGCGCTCTTACAATTTCGAGGTCGAAGACTTTCACAACTACATCGCTGGCGGTTTTCGGGTCCACAACGATTCGCTTCAGAACTACCTCAACCTTTCCGTCATGATGAAGAACGACGCCTATATGGGCGTTGCGATCAGCGACATGGCGGAGCAATTCGGATATGACGCCGTCGGATCGGCTTCATGGTCCAGCGAGCCATTCGCGCAAAAGGACTTCGAACAACACGCCGCGGCGATGGTCGGTGCCTATCATGAAGCGATTGCCGCGGGCGATCTGAAGACGGCCGAGGCGATCCTCGGGGGTATGCAATCGGTCGAGTCGGGTGCGAGAGCGGCCCGACAGCACTCTGAGCAAGCGCAGCGCAACAACCCCCACTCTTCCGCGAAACCGCAATGGGCAAGCGAGGAAGACCGGTACGGCCTTGGAGAACAGATTGCCGGAAGAGCTATATCGAAGATGACGGGTCAGCCTTACAAGGGCCCCGATAGCAAACCCGGCACGGGTTCGGGCGGCGGGCAAGGCGGCCACACGCCCGACGTCAACAACGCGCCGGAACATGACGACCCAAATGATGGGGATGGCGTTCCGGGAACTGCGCCGCCAAGCGGCGGCGAAAATCTGTCGGCAGGCGATCGACCGGAGAACCAGGAACCAAGTCCGACAGGGAAAGAACCAATCGTTACGACGGTCGGGCCATTGACCGTCACCCGCAATCCGGACGGAACCGTATTCTCGGAAACCAACGGGGAAAAGCGGCAAACCTTCGCGACAGTGAAGGACAAAGACCTTCTCGCACTTGGCGAGACTGTGGTTCTCGACGATGGCAGCAAGCGCCAGGAGATCAAGACGGCGTTGGCGGGTGGCGGCATGCAGGAGAGCGTCGAACACATTGCGGCGAACGGAGAGTTGCTATCGCAGACCGTGACCGTGAATCAAATCCTGCGCATCAACTACCAGCGAACCGCCAACGGAGAGCGCGCACTCGACCAATACAACGATTCCGGTTTCTTGGAGAGTCAGACCTTCGTCACCAAGGACGGCTCAGGGTGGTTCTGGCAGTACGACTTCGATCTCGAAAAGCGCACTTTCAAGTCGAAGAAATCCTTCTTCACGAAGGACGGCACCGTAACATATGCACGCCTCATCCTCAAAAACGGCACCACCGAGATTCACAGCTACGCCAAATCGCACACCCTCACGAGCGCCAGCAATCGGCTGCGGTTGATGGAGGCGGCTGAGAACGGAACAGGCAATGGCGCCAACAACCTCATCGTCGGTGATGCGCTCGCGAACCTCCTGAAGGGCCTCGGCGGCAACGACACGATCGAGGGCAAGGACGGCAACGATACGCTGAATGGCGGCGATGGAAAGGATCTCCTGCTCGGTGGCGAAGGCCACGATGTGCTGCGCGGAGATGATGGGAACGACACGCTGCAAGGCGGCAATGGCCGCGACGATTTGTTCGGCAATGCCGGTGACGACACGCTCAATGGTGGCGATGATCGGGACGCCCTCGAGGGCGGCGACGGCAATGATGCGCTCGGCGGAGGCAATGGGGCCGATCTCATCGACGGCGATGCCGGCAACGACCGTCTTCATGGCGAAGACGGCGACGATACGCTCGCTGGCGGATCGGGCGACGATGTTCTTCATGGTGGCACGGGCAACGATACCGTGCGCGGTGACGACGGCAACGACCAGTTATACGGCGTTGCCGGCGCCGATTATCTCGATGGTGGCGCCGGAAACGATGCCCTCGATGGCGGGACCGGAAATGACTCCCTCGTGGGTGTGGATGGCGACGACACTCTCACTGGCGGGGAAGGCAACGACTCGCTCCACGGTGGTCAGGGTCGCGACATCCTGATCGGCGGTTCGGGTGAGGACAACCTGCAGGGAGCCGAGGGCGACGATCACCTCTCCGGAGAAGCCGGCCGCGACATGATGGGTGGCGGCGACGGTAACGACGCCCTGTTGGGTGGATCGGGTGCGGATCAATTGTCGGGCGGCAATGGCGACGACCTGTTGGATGGTGGCTCTGATGCGGACACCATCAACGGAGGTGCGGGCAACGATAACCTGATCGGAGGTTCCGGCAACGACGTCACGAGTGGCGAGGCCGGGAACGACACGCTTCTCGGCGGCCTTGGCGACGACATGCTCATGGGCGGCGATGGGGCGGATCTCCTCGATGGCGGAGAAGGCCACGACCAGATCTTCGGCGGCGCCGGCAACGACACGGTGATCGGGGGACCGGGAGTGGACTTCCTCGACGGTGGCGACGGCTCCGACACGATCGTGCTCTCCGGCAACCGCTCGGACTACGAGATCCGCTACAACGCGGCGATCGGGCGTTTCTCCATCAGGGACTTGCGCACAGGTTCGCCTGACGGCACCGATCTCGCCAATATCGAGGTGTTTCGTTTCGCGGACGGTGACCTGAACGTGTCGCAACTCAACTACATCGTCGGCACAGATTCCGAAACTGCCTGGGATATCGAGAATGCCGATGGTTCGCGCACCACGATCGCCTGGGTCCCGACCGGACCCGGGAAATGGGACGCCACCATCACCCATCGCAACGTCGACGGCTTGAAGACCAGCGAGACGGTGTTCCACGCCGATGGTTCGCGCACCAGTTACGCCTGGGACCGCGCGGGTACCGAGACATGGGATTCCTACATCCAGCAATACGACACGAGCGGGGAGCTGGTCGCGCAGACCGACTTCAACGACAACGGCACCAAGACCATCCACGAATGGGATCAGGACCCCACCACACCGCTCGATTACCGCAAGACCACCTACAACGCCTCCGATGCGGTGTATGGACCCAGTGAGGTCGCCAAGCAGGAGGATTTCGACGCGGATCTCAAGCCGCTCGCCTTGCGCGAATGGGACTACGCCCCCAAGGAAATCGTCGATTGGAAGTATCGCAAGACGATCTATGACAGCCAGATCCGCGTGATCAAGGTCACCACGAACTACGACGACAATTCCCAGCGCATCGTCGAGAAGGATTACGACGAAGGCTACCCAGGCAACCCTGCCGACAATTGGGAGCGCCGTGAGACCCTGACGGACGCCTCCGGCGTCACGGTTTTCTCGCAGACGAATTTTCATCACAACTATTCGGCGGCCAACGACCTGTCGAGCGTCACCTCGAAATGGAATCCGGCCGGAATCGTTTGGCTCTCAACCGTCCTCCACAAGAACCACCTCGAACAGGACAAATGGGAGCAGACGGTCTTCACGGGCAATTCCACCAAGACGAAGGCCTGGGACTATTCCGGCAACACCTGGCGCCTCCAGGAGACCGACGCCTTAGCCAACGGCGACAAGACGTGGCAGAAAGAAACCTGGGAGAACGACGCCGCCATCGAGCGGAAATGGGATTACAGCGGGGCCATCGATTGGAAGCGCGATGAGAAGCGCACCGACGCCGACGGCGTCCTCTACTGGCACGAACACGTCAAGGACGATAACGACCGCACGCTTTACGAGAAGGATGTCTTCAACGCCGAACCGTGGAACGAGCGGACCCGGGTCTATGTGAATCTCACCAAAATCGTTTCCGAGGAGGAGATTTTTGCTGGCGGCGTCAAGACGCTGCGCCAGTA
>NZ_JBFUKD010000280.1:0-4548 GCF_056401005.1 Microvirga sp. P4_G7
CTTCGACCCATGGCTCGTCGAGAAGCGCGAGAGGAACACGTGTGGTCTTGCCTGCACCGGGTGGCGCGACGAGGACGGCATTGGTCCGCGCTTCCAGGCTCGCCGCGAGATTGGCGAGCACGGCGTCGATGGGCAGGATTGTCTCGAAAGCGCGCATGATCGCGTGATGGCTCATGCGGCGAGCGAGAGCAAGCGCCCTCGCTCCTCAGGCGGCAATGCCGTAGCGGCGCAATTCAGCGGTGAGATCCATCGGCTCGAGGAAGTGAATCGCGTGCATCCCCACGGCTCTGGCGCCTTCCACATTGGCGTTGGAATCGTCGATGAAGACGCAATCCGCAGCGCTCAACCCATAACGGTCGAGAAGCAGGTCATAGATCTCGGGTTGCGGCTTCAGGAGGCGCTCATCGCCCGAAACAATGATGCCGTCGAATTGCGACAGGAATGGATAGCGGTCCTGCGACAGCGCGAATTTCGGACTGGAGAAGTTCGTGATGCAATAGTTCGGAACGCCGGCTTCGCGCAGACGGGCCAGAAGCGCGACATTTTCGTCGATTACTCCCGAAACAGTCTCCTCCCAACGCTCGTGAAACGCGCGGATGGGTTCCGCATGATCGGGGTGATCCGCGATGAGGAGATCGACCGCCTCTTCCCAAGAACGCCCGCGATCCTGCTCCAAATTCCACTGGTTGGTGCAGACTGACGACAAGAACCATTCCATCTTGGCCTCATCGGTGAACATTTTCCGATAGAGGTTACGCGGATCCCACCGCAGAAGGACGTTT
This sequence comes from Microvirga sp. P4_G7, assembly GCF_056401005.1. NCBI lineage: Bacteria > Pseudomonadati > Pseudomonadota > Alphaproteobacteria > Hyphomicrobiales > Methylobacteriaceae > Microvirga > Microvirga sp. P4_G7. Next base: position 783 of record NZ_JBFUKD010000280.1, read on the forward strand.
CCGACGTCGAAGACGACGGTCGTGGGCTTCCGATCAGTCATGTCTACCCTCTCTATTGCCTTGGCGGCAAAGGCTTTATCGGTTCTGAGGCGGCAAATCTATCTCTAAAGCGGCTTTGCGACTGCGGCGAGCTTCGCCGCCGAAGGCTCGTCCGGCGGCGATGTCCCAAGAGGCGTGTCAGCCTCCGATGTTGAACGCCGCCAGCGCCGCCATGTTGACGATATCGGCGTCCGTCGCTCCGAGCGACACGATCTGCACCGGCTTGTCGAGCCCGACCGCGAGCGGTCCCAGCACCATCGCACCGCCAAGTTCCTGCAGCATCTTCGTCGAGATCGACGCAGAGTGGAATGCCGGCATGACAAGCACATTGGCGGGACCGGTGAGGCGACTGAACGGATATTGCGCCATCAGATCGCGATTGAGGGCCACGTCGGCGGACATTTCGCCGTCGTACTCGAAATCGAGCCGCATGTTGTCGAGGATCTCGACGGCTTGCTGGATTTTTTCCGCCCTTTCCGCCTTCGGATGGCCGAAATTGGAAAACGAGAGAAGTGCGACCCGGGGCTCGTAACCCAAGCGCCGCGCAACGCCTGCGGATTCGATCGCGATTTCAGCCAGCTCCTGCGCGCTCGGCATTTCGTGAATCGCCGTATCCGCGACGACGACCGTTCGTCCTCGGGCCAGACACAGCGAGAGACCGATCACGCGATGCCCGGGCTTGGCGTCGATGACGCGSCGAACGTCGTTCAGCGCGGTCGAGAAGTTGCGTGTCACGCCGGTGACCATCGCATCCGCGTCGCCAAGCGCGACCATGGATGCGGCGAAGTGATTGCGATCCTGATTGATCAATCGCTGGCAATCGCGAAACAAGAAGCCTTTCCGCTGCAGACGCTCGTAGAGGAACTGCGCATAGGTCGCATTTCGGTGGGATAGTCGCGCGTTGTGGATCTCGATGCCCTCGCGTCCGGCGAGATCGATACCGGCGAACGCCGCCGTCTCATGTACGCGCTCCTCGCGACCGACCAAAATCGCTGTGCCCAAACCCTGATTGACGAACGACAGGGCAGCGCGGATGACCTGTTCTTCCTCACCCTCGGCAAAGACGACACGCTTGGGAAACTTGCGCACCCGCTCGAAGATTCGATTCAACGTCCCCGCGACAGGGTCACGCCGCGCCGACAGCTGAGCGCGATAGGAACGCATGTCGACGATGGGTCGGCGCGAGACGCCGGTTTCCATCGCCGCCTTTGCGACCGCCGGCGGAATGGTGTGGATCAGGCGCGGATCGAACGGGACCGGAATGATGTAATCCCGGCCGAATCTGGGCCGCGATCCCTGATAGGCGGCGGCGACCTCGTCGGGCACATCCTCCCGCGCCAGGGCGGCAAGAGCTTCTGCCGCCGCGATCTTCATTTCCATGTTGATGGTGGTGGCCTGCACGTCCAGCGCACCGCGGAAAATATAGGGAAAGCCGAGGACGTTGTTGACCTGGTTGGGATAGTCCGATCGACCAGTGGCGATGATGACGTCGTCGCGAATGCGCGCGACTTCCTCAGGCGTAATCTCCGGATCGGGATTGGCCATGGCGAAGATGATCGGATGCGGCGCCATGGAGCGGATCATGTCATCCGTGAACGCTCCCTTGGCGGAGAGACCGAACACGGCGTCCGCGCCATTCAAAGCATCAGCGAGCGTGCGCGCTTCGGTTTGCGCCGCATGCGCGGATTTCCATTGGTTCATGCCTTCCGTGCGACCGCGATAGACGACGCCTTTGGTGTCGCAGAGGATGACGTTGTCCGGCGCGAAACCCATCGCCTTGAGAAGCTCGGTGCACGCAATACCCGCGGCGCCGGCGCCATTTACGACGAGCTTCGTCTTCTTCATGTCGCGCCCGGTCAGATGGAGCGCGTTGATCAGACCTGCCGCGGCAATGATCGCCGTGCCGTGCTGATCATCATGGAAGACCGGGATATCCATCAATTCGCGCAAGCGCTCTTCGATGATGAAGCACTCGGGCGCCTTGATGTCCTCGRGGTTGATGCCGCCGAAGGATGGACCGAGATAGCGCACGCAATTGATGAACGCGTCGGGATCTTCCGTGTCGACCTCGAGGTCGATGGAATCGACGTCCGCGAATCGCTTGAAGAGAACTGCCTTACCCTCCATCACGGGCTTTGACGCGAGGGCACCGAGATTGCCGAGCCCCAGRATSGCSGTGCCGTTSGAKATSACSGCGACCATGTTGGAGCGTGTGGTGTAATCGAAGGCGAGGGACGGATTCTCGGCGATGGCCTTCACGGGGACCGCGACGCCGGGAGAATAGGCGAGCGACAGATCACGCTGCGTCGCCATCGGCTTTGTCGGCACCACCTCGAGCTTGCCGGGACGCCCCTGGGAGTGGAACTGCAGCGCCTCCTGATCGGTGAAGGTGGGGCGGCTGCGGCGGGACGGGGGCTGTTCTGACATGGGGGCTTTCTGCGGCTTCTTTTTACGGGGYGTTTCCTCTAGGTGGTGACCTTAAAGCACAGGGACGGCCTTCCTCAAGACTTGTCCACATGCGGGGATCGATCGCGACGAGTCATGGTGAAAGGCTCGGCCGGCTTTGCTAGAAAGGGCGGGATGTCAGCCCAAACTCTTCCCCAACCGCCTGAAAGCGCCTCTGAGCCCTCCCCTACGCCGGGGGCCCCGGAGCACCGCGTCACACCCATGATGGCGCAGTACGTGGAGATCAAGGCCGCCAACCCCGACAGCCTGCTGTTCTACCGGATGGGGGATTTCTACGAACTGTTCTTCGAGGACGCCGAGATCGCCAGCCGATCCCTCGGCATCGTCCTGACCAAGCGTGGCAAGCATCAGGGGCAGGATATCCCCATGTGCGGCGTTCCGGTCGACCGAGCCGACGACTACCTGCAACGCCTGATCGGTCTTGGCCACCGAGTCGCCGTTTGCGAGCAGACCGAGGATCCCGCCGAAGCCAGGAAGCGTGGCGCGAAATCGGTCGTCAAACGCGATGTCGTCCGTCTCGTCACCCCCGGAACGATCACCGAAGAGCGGCTGCTCGACCCGGGCCGGGCCAACCTGTTCCTCGCCATCGCGCGCCGTCGTGCGTCGGAGACGGCGTGGTCCTACGGTCTCGCCGCCACGGATATTTCGACCGGGCATTTTATCTTGAGCGAAACGGACGGTCCTGGCCTCTCGGCGGAAATCGCTCGGTTCGAGCCTCGCGAGATCATCGTATCCGACGTCATTCACGACGATCCCGAGCTTGCGGCGTTCTGGAACGAAACGAAAGCGGCGGTGACGCCCCTGTCCCGCGACGGGCTCGACCCCGCATCGGCGGAGCGCCGGCTCAAGGACTATTTCGGCGTCGCAACGCTCGACGCTTTCGGTGCGTTCAGCGCAGCTGAGGTTACGGCTGCCGGAACCGCGCTGTTCTACATCGAGAAGACGCAAATCGGCAGCCGGCCGGTCCTCAATCCGCCGATTCAGGCGGCGACACATGCGACGCTCGCCATCGACGCGGCAACGCGCGCCAATCTGGAATTGACGCGCACATTGTCGGGCGAGCGGACAGGCAGCCTTTTGGCGACGATCGATTGCACGGTGACACCTGGCGGAGCACGCCTTCTCGCCGAGCGCCTAGCCGGGCCCCTCACCGATCCCACTCGGATCCGCGAGCGCCACGATGCCGTCGCAAGACTCGTGACTGACAATCTTTTCCGGGACAAGTTGCGCAATATCCTCAAACAGACTCCGGATTTCGCGC
>NZ_JBFUKD010000281.1:0-4541 GCF_056401005.1 Microvirga sp. P4_G7
TCTTCTTCCTGATGGGTCACGCGAAGCTCGCGCCACATCTTCCAGCATACCCAGAGCAGCAGAATACCACCGGCGAGAAGCAGACCGACGATCTGGAGAAGCTGGATCGTGAGACCGGCGAAGATGATGCGCAGCACAGTCGCGGCAATGACGCCGACGAGGATAGCTTTGTWGCGTTGTTCCTTCGGGAGCCCGGCTGCCGCCAATCCGATCACGATAGCGTTGTCGCCAGCGAGGACGAGATCGATCATCACGACCTGGATGAAGGCGATGACTTCGGGCGATAAGAACTGTGTCAGGTATTCATTCATGCGATGCCTCATCTATCTTCAGGGGCGTGCATGAGATGCGCTGGCACACTATCGCCGGAGCTGCCCGTCGGGGTTCTCGCGGACGATGGACCCAGGACTTATCGGTCCTGACGCATTCCAGGCCACCCTGGCTATGATTCCAGTCCGACATCGCTGCTCCGTAGGAGCTGCCAGAGGGGCCCGGCCTGGTATGTTGTTCATTAGATAACTGGCGTCCGTCGATCAAGTCATTTGGCTGGAGTGCCCAGTATCCGTCGGCGAATGCGGTTTCGGTTGGAAAACCATACCAAATCGCGTCTCAAACTCCTTCGCCTTGATCGATAGTCTAGGGTCGTATTCAGTCCTAAGGCTCTGAAAACCGATCCAAATCGCTTGATCCCGGACAAAGCTTTGGGGCACAAATCGGCCTGAAGACGGTTGGCGCGAAGCCAAGCGCTTGAGGGAGGCCACCATGAATACTCCTGCGCCGGGCCCCGAATATTCGGGTTCGCGAGGGCGGATTCGCGCGCCACAGAACCTGGCCGGCGGAATTCTGCTGCTCCTTCTCGCCGCTTTGGCCCTATGGTTGATGCGCGATCTGCCCAAGGGAACTCTCAGTTCCATGGGCCCCGCCATGCTGCCCGACTGGCTCGCCGTCGGCGTCGGCCTATGCGGCATCGCCCTCCTGGTCGCGGCCTTCACGAAGGCCGGCGACGCGCTGGAGAGCTGGGGCCTGCGCGGACCGCTCCTCATCATGCTGGCGATCCTGGCCTTTGCAGCGACGATTCGGCCGTTCAGCCTCGGTGGGCTGTCGCTGCCTGGCCTCGGCATGGTCGTCGCCGGCCCCCTGGCCATCATCATCGGCGGCTGCGCGACACCGGAGGCGCGGATACGCGAATTGGTGGTCCTGGCGCTTTGCCTGACCCCGTTCTGCATGCTGCTTTTCGGCGACATGCTCAACCTTCCAATTCCGATCTTCCCGCAGAGCTTCGCGGCGCTCTTCCCTGCGGATTGGTCACAGAAAGCGATCCTGCGTGCCACGGCCGCCGCGATGGTTGTGGTGGCGATCGTGATGATCGTCTCCGGTCGCCGGCGGCGCAGCACCAAGGTCGATGTGGCTGTCGAGACGGAGGAAGGCTAGTGAGCGATTTTCTTTCCAATCTCAGCCTGGGATTTTCAGTTGCCCTGAGCCTGCAAAATCTCGGCCTCGCGTTTCTCGGTTGTCTTGTCGGAACGCTCATCGGCGTGCTGCCTGGCGTCGGGCCGATCGCGACGATCGCGATGCTGTTGCCGATCACCTTCGGGCTCGATCCCGTCGGCGCCCTGATCATGCTCGCCGGCATCTATTACGGCGCCCAATATGGCGGCTCGACGACGGCGATCCTCGTCAACATTCCAGGTGAGGCGACATCCGTCGTGACGGCCCTCGACGGCCATCAGATGGCCCGCCAGGGCCGCGCCGGTGTCGCCCTCGGCATTGCGGCCATCGGGTCGTTCTTTGCAGGCACCGTCGCGACGCTCGTCATTGCGGCACTCGGGACGCCGTTGACGCGGCTTGCGCTGGTTTTCGGGCCAGCCGAATACTTTTCGCTGATGGTCATGGGCCTCGTCTTCGCGGTCGTTCTGGCACGCGGATCGATTCTCAAAGCCATCGCGATGATTCTCACCGGCGTTCTGCTGTCGACCGTCGGCACCGATCTCGAAACGGGTCAGGAACGCATGACGTTCGGGCTGCCCTTCCTGTCCGACGGCATCGACTTCGCTGTCTTGGCGATGGGCATTTTCGGCATCGCTGAAATCCTGCGCAACCTCGACCACACCGAGAGCCGCGACGTCGTGCATAGAGCGATCGGTCGGTTGTTGCCGAACTGGGAGGATTTCAAGCAAGCCTACCCCTCCGTCCTGCGCGGGACGCTGATCGGTTCCATTCTCGGTATCCTGCCCGGCAACGGCGCCGTGCTCGGCCCCTTTGCCGCCTACACGGTGGAAAAGAAACTGGCGAAGGACCCCAGCCGTTTCGGCCGCGGCGCCATCGAAGGCGTTGCGGGACCGGAATCGGCCAACAATGCAGGCGCGCAGACATCGTTCATTCCGCTCCTCACCCTCGGCATTCCGCCCAATGCGGTGATGGCGCTGATGGTAGGCGCCATGACGATCCACGGCATCGTGCCGGGGCCGCAGGTGATGACGCGCAATCCCAACCTGTTCTGGGGCATGATCGCGTCCATGTGGGTCGGTAACCTGATGCTGCTGATCATCAACCTTCCCCTCATCGGGATGTGGGTCAGGCTTCTCAAAGTGCCATATCGCCTGATGTTCCCGGCGATTCTGATGTTCTGCTGCATCGGCATCTATTCCATCAACTCGCTGCCGACCGACGTGATGTTCATCGCGCTGTTCGGGCTCGTCGGCTACATGCTGATCAAGTTCGGCTTCGAGCCTGCGCCGATGCTGCTCGGCTTCGTCCTCGGCAAATTGATGGAAGAGAATTTGCGGCGCGCATTGATCATTTCGCGGGGGTCGCTCTCGACCTTCGTCGAGCGTCCGATCAGCGCCGGGCTTTTGGCCGTCGCGCTCATCCTGCTCGTGTTCGCGCTGCTTCCGTCCGTCCGTAAGGGAAGGGACGAGGTTTTCACCGAGTGAGCTTGCCTCGCACGCGAACAACGTCACAATAGGTCCAACAACAACCATCCAGGGAGATGAATATGAGAACTATCGCCATCGCTCTTGCCGCCACTCTCGGGATTGCCGCCGCCGCACAGGCGCAGGGCAACTACCCGCAGCGTCCGATCACCATGGTCGTGCCCTTTGCGGCGGGCGGCCCGACGGACGTGATCGCCCGTATTGTCGGCGATCACATGTCGCGCACTCTCGGCCAGCAGATCGTGATCGAGAACGTTGCCGGTGCCGGCGGCACCACGGGCATCACACGCGCCTCCCAGGCGCAGCCCGACGGCTACACCATCATGATGGGCCATATGGGAACCCACGCCGCCGCGCCGGCGCTTTATCCCAATCTGAAATACGATCCCGCGAAGGATTTCGCGCCGATCGGCCTTGCCGCAGGCACACCGATCGTGATCGTCGCGAAGAAGGATTTTCCGGCCACCGACCTCAAGGGCTTCGTTGAGTACATGAAGGCCAACGGCGACAAGGTGAACATGGCCCACGCGGGCGCGGGATCCGTGTCGCACATCACCGGAATTTTCTTCAATTCGATCATCAAGACGAAACCCACGATGGTGGCTTACCGCGGCACCGGGCCGGCTCTGAATGACCTCATGGGCAATACGGTCGACTATATGACCGACCAGATCGTCAACGTCGCCCCGCAGATCCAGGGCAACAACATCAAGGCGTTCGCTATCGCAACCCCCCAGCGGTCCCCGGCCCTGCCCAACGTGCCGACCACCAAGGAAGCCGGTCTCGACGGGTACGAGATCAGCGCGTGGAACGCCGTCTTTGCCCCGAAGGGAACCTCGCCAGAGATCGTCACGAAGCTCAACGACGCCCTCGTGAAGGCCCTCGACGACGAGAACACCCGCAAGCGCCTGCTCGACCTCGGCGGTGTCATTCCCGATAAGGCCGGACGCACTCCTGCGGCGCTCCAGACCCTCGTCGAAACCGAGGTCGCCCGCTGGACTCCGGTGCTGAAGGCCGCCGGCGCGACCGCCGAATAGGGTCAAAAGGCTGATTTTCCTCGGAAGGCGGGCCTCACAGCCCGCCTTTTTCATTTGCGGGCTCGTGACCGCAAACAAGCCTTGAAATTGGTCGCCCGGGCGATTACACCGTGCCCGGCGTGCAGCCGTAGCTCAGTTGGTTAGAGCACCAGATTGTGGATCTGGGGGTCCCCCGTTCAAGCCGGGGCGGCTGTACCATTTACGCCGTAAGGGTTTGAGCCCTGTCTAGGCGCCCTCCAGCTCCTCCCGTTTTGCAGAATTGGCAACTGTGATAGGTCGCGCATGCATATTCCTATGCGCGCACCGACGGTGGAGCCATGACCGTCGCCGTCGGTCGCTGTATATTCCCTCCAGAGTCGGCCAGACGGACACATCGAGCATGTTCGAAAATAATTTTGATCCCCAGCCCGAGATCACGGGCGACACCCTGTCGATCAGACCGCTGAAGCGCGAGGATTTCGACGCGCTGTTTTCCGCGGCCGGTCATCCCGAGGTGTGGGCAGGGCATCCGGCAAATGACCGCTATAAGAGGGAGAAGTTCGAGCCGTATTTTGCGTCCCTGCTGGAGAGC
>NZ_JBFUKD010000282.1:0-4518 GCF_056401005.1 Microvirga sp. P4_G7
CTCGAGCCTCGGCGCGATCTTCGACAATGCGCTGTGGCGTCTCGCCGCTGCGACCGCATCCTTGCGCGATGCGTCCGGTCGCGTCACGATCGAAGGATTCTACGACGGCGTTCGCGCTCCATCGTCGGATGAGGAGAAGGCAGCCGCCGATCCGCCATTCACTTTCGAAAGCGTGGTTGCCGCGACAGGGGCGGGTCGACCGCTCGCCGGCATCGACGAATCGAACTTTTTTCACGCCATGAATTTCGAGCCGTGCTTGAACGTCAACGGTTTTGGCGGCGGCTATTCGGGCGAGGGCGCGAAAACGGTGCTGCCTGCGAACGGATTCGTAAAAATCGATTTCAGAATCGTTCCCGATCAAGATCCGCAGACCATCATCGCGCTGCTGCGGGCGCACCTTGATCGAAACGGCTTCAACGATATCGAAATCGTTGTCTACGACGCAAACGTCAAGCCAGTGCGATCGTCTCCCGATCATTGGTTCGTTCGCGACGCGATCCGCCTGCTCGAAACGCATTTTGGACGGCCGGCCGTCATCCAATCGAGCTCACCGGCCTCCGGTACGGCCCATCCATTCGTCGAGCAACTCGGAGCCACCATCGTGGGCATTGGGCTCACCCATCACGGGGCAATGCTGCATTCCCCGAACGAGAACATCATCGCCGAGCACTTCGAAACCATGATCGCGTTTTCCGCCGCACTATTCGAGCGACTGGCGGAGCGGGCGACGGGTCAAATCTAGAAGGGCCTGATGCCTCCCAAGACCGGTGGCGCCTTCCACTACGCGCTCTAGGAAAGCGTCGTCAGGACGCGATCGAGATGATCGCTCGCCCAGTCGACCTGCTCTTGCGTGACGACAAGGGGAGGCGCGATGCGGATCGTGTTGACATGCGTGTCCTTCACGAGGATCCCGCGTTCGCGAAGCGCCTCGCAATAACGACGTGCGCCGCCAGCTTCTGGATGCAGTTCAACGGCGAGCATGAGGCCACGCCCTCGCACTTCGCGAACCGCGTTGCTGCGGATGCTTTCGATCTTGGCCTTGAAATAAGCGCCTTGCTTGGCCGAGTTCTCGATCATGCCTTCTTCGACGAGCACTTTCATCGCGGCGCGAGCGATGGCGCACGCGAGCGGGTTGCCACCGAACGTGCTTCCATGCTGACCGGGCTTCAAAACGCCGAGCACATCGGAGTTGGATAGCACGGCGGAGACCGGATAGAACCCGCCAGAGAGCGCCTTGCCGATCAGGGTCACATCGGCTTCGATCCCCTCGTGCTCCTCGGCCAGAAGCTTGCCGGTGCGGCCTAATCCCGTCTGGATCTCGTCCAGGATCAACGTGATGCCATGCCGAGTGCAGAGTTCGCGGACTTCTGTGAAATATCCCACGGGCGGGATGATGACGCCCGCTTCGCCCTGGATTGGCTCGACCAGAAACGCCACCGTGTTGGGCGTGATGGCCGCCTTGAAGGCTGCGGCGTCGCCGAATGGCACGATCTTGAAGCCCGGTGCGAACGGGCCGAACCCGCCGCGCGCATCTTCGTCCGTGCTKAAGCCGATGATGCCGAGCGTTCGCCCGTGGAAGTTCTCGCTACAGACGATGATCTCGGCTTGGTCGTGCGGAACGCCTTTGACCTCATATCCCCATTTGCGGACGGCTTTGATGGCCGACTCGACTGCCTCCGCGCCGCTGTTCATCGGCAACACTTTGTGCGACCCGGTGAGCGCTGCGATCTCTTCGTAGAACAAGGCGAGCTGGTCATTGCGGAACGCGCGTGACGTAAGTGTCAGCTTCTTCGCCTGCTCGGTCATGGCCGCCAGAATTTTCGGATGGCAATGGCCCTGGTTGACAGCCGAATAGGCGGAAAGGCAGTCGAGATAGCGATTGCCCTCCACATCCCAGACGTACACGCCTTCGCCTCTGGAGAGTACGACGTCGAGGGGTTTGTAATTGTGAGCCCCGAGCCTGTTTTCTGTTTCGATCAGCGTGTTTGTTGAAACGGTCATGGGTTTGCCCTTGGTTTACGACCGGGGAACGATCTGGCGGCCGAACAGGCTTCCGATCAGGTCCACGAGGAGGCGGGCGCTCTTGCCGCGCTCGTCGAGATAAGGATTGAGTTCGACGACATCGAGAGAGCCGACAAGACCGGAATCATGCAGCATCTCCATGATGAGATGCGCTTCGCGATAGGTCGCGCCGCCCTGTACCGGCGTGCCGGCGCCCGGCGCGATCGCCGGATCGAGAAAGTCGACATCGAGGCTCACGTGAAGATGGCCGTTCCGCGAAGCGACGTGATCGATGATCTGTCGCAACAGAACCGAGACACCGAACTCGTCCACCAGGCGCATGTCGCTGACGTGAACGCCGCGATCGCGAAGCAAGGCGCGCTCTTCCTTGTCGACCGATCGCAGACCGAAAACATAGAGATTGGGCGGCGGCAGTGGCTCAAACGGGATGTCGAACACCCCGTCGAACCCGCTCTCGCCGCAAAACAGCGCCGTCGACATTCCGTGCATGTTCCCCGAGGGAGACGTTTCCGGTGTGTTGAAATCCGCATGCGCATCGAGCCAGAGCACAAACGGCTCGCGACCGCTTTCGCGGCAATGTCTCAGAACGCCATGCACCGAGCCCATGGCGAGGGAGTGATCGCCGCCGAGGAATATCGGCAGGCGGCCTCCTTGCAAGATGTCGTAAGCGCTCTGACTGATGTCACGCGACCACGCGGAGATCTCGTTGAAATGGCGCGCATTCCGACCTGGCGGATCCCGCGGGTCGAAGGTCACGGACAAATCGCCCAGGTCGTCGATCCCATGCCCCAACTCCTCGAGGCTCGTGATGAGCCCGGCGGTGCGAAGTGCCGCCGGTCCCATCACCGTGCCGAGTTGGCTCGCGCCCACCTGCACGGGCGCCCCGACGACGGCGAGACGCGGCTGCGTCGATGGGGAGAGGGCGGTTTTGGGCATCGGCAGTCTTTCCTTTGATCGTTTCGTCATTATCGAGACAGAACCGGCGACAGAAAGTGGAAGAACCGATAAATCTGGATAGAAGATTGATCATTATGCTAATGGCAATCTGCCAAAGTGAAAGAATTGCCGTGGATGACCTCGACCGAAAACTCCTCGCCCTGCTTCGGGCCGACGCCCGCCGACCGGTCTCGGGCCTCGCGGACACGTTGAAAGTTTCCCGGGCGACGGTCCGCACTCGTATAGAGAAGATGGTCCAGAGCGGCATCATTCAAGGCTTCACAGTCAATGTCAGCTCGGGGGCTCAGCCGAACAGCATCCGCGCTGTCACCATGATCGAGGTCGAAGGTCAGGGCGCGGACAAGGTGATCAAGCGCCTGCACGGCCTCCCGGAGGTCTCCCGGATCAACACGACGAACGGACGATGGGACATCGTAGCCGAGATCGAAGTTGCGACCCTGGAGGAGTTCGATCAGGTCCTGCGGCGCATTCGGGAGATCAGCGGAATCTCGTCGACCGAGACGAGCATCATGCTCTCGAAGCGAAAGTGACCTCCAAAGAGAATTTCACGCAAACCGTTACCGAGCCGACTGTACAGTCTAGCGCAGAGGCATTCTTCCGCGCTCATTCAGCTAGTCGGAGGCCTGAAAATCCGGAACGATTTTACGCCTCAACGGTGCTCCGCGATAGGAGTATGCTGCCGTAAGCCGGGGTTTTTACCAGCGCAGTCTGCGGGTTTTCACTAGTGCCGAGTGAGGGCGTTCAGAGTAGGGTAGGATTCCTGATGGGGCGATGAATGAAACGCATCCTGATAGCCGATGACCATCTCGTCGTTCGTCGCGGCCTGCGCGCCATTCTGGAAACGCAGCCGGAATGGAGCATCGTCGCGGAGGCAGCCAATGGCCAGGATGCCGTTGACGAGGCGATACGCACCAATCCGGACATTGCCGTGCTTGACTATTCGTTGCCAGGTCTCGACGGCTTGGAGGCGACGCGCCGCATCCGCCAGACGCTGAAGACCGAGATCCTCATCTTTACGATGCACGAGAGCGAGCAGATTATTCGCGACCTTCTGCGGGCCGGGGCCAAGGGCTACATCCTCAAGACCGATGCGGATACCCACCTTCTTGCTGCCATCAACGCACTTGCCCAGCATCGTCCGTATCTGACTTGGCGCGCCTCGGAAGCTTTGCTCGAATCGTTGAAGGACGTTCCAAGCGCACAGCAGATCGATGGAGTGTTGACGGCTCGCGAGCGCGAGGTGGTGAAGCTGATCGCAGAAGGCCTGAGCAACAAGAAGGTGGCATTGCAGCTGGACGTGAGCGTAAAAACCGTCGAAAGCCATCGAGCGACCGCCATGCGCAAGCTCGGCATGTCGTCGACGGCCGAACTGGTGCGATATGCGGTTCGCAACCACCTGATCACGCCGTAATGCGTGAGGTGGCGCACGCGAATATGCGGAAAATTTGCCTTTTTTGAAACAGTGTTTCGCATAACARCCCTTGTGACCTATACGATATTGTGATGTCATTCCGACGACTTGGAAGAGCTGCGATCGTC
>NZ_JBFUKD010000283.1:0-4517 GCF_056401005.1 Microvirga sp. P4_G7
CAGCAAGGCACGTCGGCGGTTCAGTCTCCAACATCATAACCCTGATGAGATGCTCAACCTTCATTCGTACCGGTGTATGCTGGAGCGTGAGCGTAGGTGCATCCGCGGAAGAAATCTGCGGACCCGATCCGGCCATTCTCACCCCAATTTATCCGATCCACCTCCGGCCTTCTGGTCCCAAGCTCGGCGCGCGCCCGGACGTCACCTTCACATTTGAAGGCCGCAAGCCATGCTCGGTCAATCGGTGCCGGATCGCCATTCGCTACGGCGGCAGCAAGAAACTGATCGCTGCGGTTCGGCTCATATCGGACGACATCACCTATTGCCGCAACCGCGATGCCTTCCGGCACCTGACGCCGATGGAAGGCGATGACGGGCCAGGGGATTGCCGAGGAGGAATCTTCTCGAGCTCTCGAACGGTCCGTTTTGGCGCGAGCAGCGGTCCGGCAGCGCCTGGAGTCGGAATGGAATGGCTTCAGAACAAGCGGCGGGGACGATACTCTGCGTTTGAATGCTTGGGGCCGTCATCCAGTGATTTTGATGTCTTTGAAGGACGCCTTAGACGATTTCGTACCGAAAATGGAAATTTACTACGAGTATACGAGTCAGTCGACGCAAAGAGTAAAAACTCCAACAAGCATCTGTATATACCTTATCGATGAGTGTTGTTTCACAAGGTTCCGGGAAGGTTGGAGCCTAGCGCGCGTTCTGGGGCATCAGAATTATCACATCCACGCTGACGGCACGCTGATTGATGCAGGCGGGCGCGCGTTCAACGCGACTCCCTGGCCCGGCGGTACGCCGTTCGATGCAGATTTTCAGCATGATTGGGTCGTGTCCCTCGACGGGCAATCCTTTGCGCCGTCATGGATCTGCGAACTTTTCGACGGTGACGATGCTGCGGCAGCGGTCAATGGCGACCCATTTCTCCCGCCCCCCCCGCGTACAGCACGGCCTCAATCGAAAAGAACGCCGACGGCTCGCAGCAATGCGTGTCGTGAACTAGTCCAGTCTCGAGTGCTCTGATAGCGTCACGAACGATTCTTCACCTCGATACGCCGCCTCAGAGAGTCTCCTCACTATGTCGCCAGCAAAGGCGCTCGGGCTTCGTCTTTCGGCCCTCCATGCTGCTGCCTTTCTCGGCCATGGTATTTATCTTCCGTTCTTTCCGGTTTGGCTCCAGAGCAAGGGGCTGAACCCTGCATTGATCGGTTTGATCGTTGCGATCCCCATCATCGTCAGGGTCTTTGCCGTCGCACCCTTGCTGACGCTGTCCGACAGGGGGCTGGGCACGCGGCAATTGCTGATCGCGTTCTATGTGGGCCAGCTCGTCGGATTTCCGCTTCTCGCACTCACGAGCGACGGCTTCGTCATCATGGCGATCGTGGCGGCCATTTCGATTGCGCAGGCCGCGGTGATTCCGGCCAATGATCTCGTCACCACCATCGAGGTCCAACGCCATCCCGGCCTGAATTACGGTCGGATCCGGGGCGCCGGATCGATAGCCTTTCTGGTCGCCAGCATCGCCGCGGGATATCTGGTCGGCCATTTCGGCGCGGATGTGGTGATCTGGGCGCTGACGATCATCCCGGCCGTCGGTATCGTCACGGTGTGGTGGGCCCTGCCGCAGGATGCGGTCCGCAAGCGCACAGAGAATACGGCGATCTCCTGCGCCGCGAGCCCRCCGAAGCTGCCGTTGGTCCTCATGTGCTCGATGTTGGCCGCGGCGCTGATCCAGAGCACGCACGGAGCGCTCAACGCCTTCGGCAGCATCTATTGGCAATCCKCAGGCTTCTCCGATGCGACGATCGGATATTTCTGGGCGGCGGGCGTCGTCGGCGAGATCATCGTGTTCGTCGTTCTGGGGCGGCTGGTGGGACACCAATCCGCCGGTCTGATCCTGTTGCTCGTCGGCGCCGTCTCAGCGATCGTCCGTTTCAGTGGCCTCGCCCTTCATCCGGGCCTCGCCGCGAGTTTCGTTCTGCAGACCATGCATGGCCTGACTTTCGGCGCGTCCCATCTCGGGGTCATGGCGTGCTTCGCCGCTTTCGCACCACTGGGCGCGCGCGGTCGGGCGCAAGGTCTCTACGGATCGATCGTGGCCCTGGCGACCGTTCTTGCGACTATCGCCAGCGGCGAGCTCTATCGGCTGGCCGGCGCCATGGTGTTCGCAGCCATGGTGCCGCTGGGAATTGCCGGATTGGTCCTGACGCTCGTGGCCCTTCGACTGCAGAAAAATCAGCCCCAGAGCGCGGGCTCGGGCGGATAGACCAGGCTCCCCTCGTACCGCAGGCCAGGATCGCGGTCGCGGGCGAGGAGAAGAGGGCCGTCGAGATCGACGAAGCGGGAGCGCGGGGCGAGCACCATCGCCGGCGCCATGGCGAGCGACGAGCCGACCATGCAGCCGATCATGATCGCAAGACCGCGCGCTTCAGCCGCCTCGGCCATCGCCAGGGCCTCGGTCAGGCCGCCAGTCTTGTCCAGTTTGATGTTGATGGCATCGTAGAGCCCGACGAGGCGATCGAGGGTCGTCCGGTCGTGGACGCTTTCATCGGCACAGATCGGCACCGGCCGCTCGATTTTGCCGAGAAATCCGTCTTCCTTCGCCGGGAGAGGCTGTTCGACGAGGGCAAATCCCGCCTCGGCGCAGGCGGCAAAATGAGCCGCGATATTGTCTTCCCGCCAACCCTCGTTCGCGTCGGCGATGAGGGTCGCTGCCGGGGCCGCTCGGCGGACGGCCTTGATGCGGGTGATGTCGCCGTCAGGCGCGCCGAGTTTGATCTTCAGAATGGGGCGATCGGCGGCTTTCGCGGTGGCCACGGCCATTTCTTCCGGCGTGCCGAGGCTGATCGTGTAGGCGGTCGTCGCCGCCGGCCAGCGGTTCACCCCGGCGGTCACGTGGGCGCGGATGCCCGAGCGTTTGGCGTCGAGATCCCAGAGGGCGCAGTCGAGAGCGTTGCGCGCGGCTCCCGGGGGCATCGCCGATTGGAGCGCCTCGCGGGTCAGGCCCTCGCTGATCTTCGGGGCCATCGCCTCGATTGCCGCAACGACACCTTCGACCGTTTCGCCGTATCGGGCGTAGGGCACGCATTCGCCGTGCCCGACCGCACCGCCATCGCGAATCGTCGCCGTCACGACGACGGCTTCCGTACGCGATCCGCGGGCGATGGTGAATTTGCCCGCGATCGGGAATTTGTCGACGGCGACAGTCAAATTGCAGCTCATATCGGATCATCCCCCTTAAACTTCGGCTCGACTTATGCCGCTGCGACACGGTATCACCAAGCGGAATCAGCGCCGAAGGGCGAAAGGTGAAGGGCGAAGGGGACGTGACGCGGAGCACCCTGACACAAGAACCGCAGGCCAAGTTCGACCGATCGGGCGACCGGACGACCGTCCATCTTTCCGGCTACTGGACGGCTGAGCACGCCGACCGGATCGAGACTCTCGCCGCCGAGATCATGGAGGCCGAGCCGCACCGTGTCATAATCGATCTGGGAGAGGTCAAGCGGCTCGATACGCTCGGGGCGTGGGTCATGGACCGGACCCGGCATGAATTGGGGGAGAAGGACGCCTCCGCCGACTTCGTGAATGTCAGCCCCGAACAGCAGATCCTGCTCAACGAGATCGCCTATCGCGGCTTTCAGGAAACGCCCCCGGTCCGCCACTCTCGTCTCGTCGATTTCCTGGTGGATATGGGAAAGTCGGTGAGCGAGGCGGGAAGCGACGTCGTCCGCGGCGTGGCGTTTCTCGGCGAGTTGGTCTCGGCGTTGTTGCGTCTTTTCGTCCAGCCGCGGCGCTTCCGACCGGCGGCGGTCGTCAATCAGCTCGAGCAGATCGCCTATCGCGGCGTTCCGATCATCGTGCTGATCTCTTTTCTCGTGGGTTGCATCATCGCCCAGCAGGGCATCTTTCAGCTCGTCAAATTCGGAGCGACGGCCTTCGTCGTCGATCTGACCGGCATCCTGGTGCTGCGTGAACTCGCCGTGCTCTTGACCTCGATCATGGTGGCGGGACGTTCGGGATCGGCATTCACGGCTGAAATCGGATCCATGAAGATGCGCGAGGAGATCGACGCGCTCCGGGTGATGGGTCTCGACCCGATCGAGGTGCTGATCGTACCGCGGGTCCTCGCCCTCGTGATCGCTCTGCCACTCCTGACATTCCTTTCCTCAATCGCCGCCCTGACCGGCGGCGGGGTCACCGCGCTGCTCTATGGCGGCATCAGCTACGAAGTCTACATCTCGCGATTGCAGGCGGCCGTCAGTCTCAACACGTTCTTGGTCGGCATGATCAAAGCGCCCTTCATGGCGCTGGTGATCGGCATCATCGCGACGCTCGAGGGCCTTGCCGTCGAGGGTTCGGCCGAATCGCTCGGCCGCCATGTCACGTCGTCGGTGGTCAAAGCCATCTTCATGGTGATCGTCCTCGACGGCCTGTTCGCCATGTTCTTCGCGGCGATTAAGTACTGACCATGCTGGATCAAAACCACCGCTCCAATCAACGCGACCGGGAGG